>CAYMQO010000065.1:0-8538 GCA_964392405.1 uncultured Marinobacter sp. | reverse complement strand
TCTTGTTATGGGTAATGTAGATGAACTGAACCTGAGATGACATCTCTTTCACCATATTGGCGTAACGGCCGACGTTGGCGTCATCCAGCGGTGCGTCGACTTCATCCAGCATACAGAACGGTGCCGGGTTAAGCTGGAAGATGGAAAACACCAGGGCGATTGCCGTCAGCGCCTTTTCGCCGCCGGACAGCAGATGAATGGTGCTGTTTTTCTTGCCGGGGGGGCGCGCCATGATGGTCACACCGGTTTCCAGCAGATCCTCACCGGTCAGTTCCAGATAGGCGTTACCACCACCGAACACTTTCGGAAACAGGGCCTGTAGCCCGCCGTTCACCTGATCAAAGGTTTCCTTGAAACGCTGACGGGTTTCCCGGTCGATGCGGCGTATGGCGCTGTCCAGGGTTTCCAGCGCCTCCATCAGGTCCTCGTGCTGACTGTCGAGGTAGGTCTTGCGTTCACTCTGGACCTGGTATTCTTCAATGGCAGCCAGATTGATGGCGCCCAGGCGCTGTAGGCGGGTGGCGATTTTTTCCAGCTCTTCGGACCAGCTCTGCTCGGTGGCCTCTGCCGGCAACCCGGTCAGGATATCCGCCAGTTTTACGTCCAGCTCCTGTAACTGTTCCAGATGATTGGCGGCGCGGATTTCCAGGGCCTGGGATTCCATTCGCAGCCGCTCCAGCCGGCTGCGGATGTCCTGGGCGCCGTGCTCGGCCTGGCTGCGGAACTGTTCTTTCTCCCGCACCTGCCGGTCGATATCTTCCAGTGCGTTGCGGGCAACCGAGAGCTTTTCCTCTTCTGCCAGCCGGCGGTCGAGCAACCCTTCCAGCTGCATTTCCAGGTCTTCGATGGGGGCCTCGGCGCTTTCCCGGTTCTCCCGGAGCATCTCCAGCCGCTCGTCCAGACGTTGGTCCTGCTGCCGGGTCCTCTCCAGGGTCTGGCGCAGGCCGTCCGCCTGGCTGGTGAGGGACTGGATCTGCAACTGGAGGTGGTGGGCGTGGTCACGATCCGTCCGGGCCTGGTGACGAAGATGGTCCAGCCGGCTGCGCAGATCGTCCCGCCGGCCCAGCAGGCGTTCCTTTTCTTCCTCGGTGTCTTCGTTCTCCGCCAGCGACTGGTCCCAGCGCATGCGGGCTTCTTCCAGCTCTTCCTGCTTCAGGGCCAGCTGCTCCCGCAGATCAGCCATATCCTCGTCAATTCGAAGCAGCCGATCATTGATCTGCTCGGCCCGGGCTTTCAGTCCGCTGATGCGGGAAGCCAGCGCCGAAAGCGACTCCTGGACGTCACTGGCCTGCTGCCGGGCCTGTTCCTGCTGCAGCTCCGCCCCGGATGTACGCTCGTGCATTACGTCCAGTGTTTCCCGGGCTTCGGCAAGCCGGGTTTCGGCCTCATCAAGGGCCGCAGCCAGTTCGTCGACCCGTTGCTGGCGTTCGATCACGCCGGTGCGGGAGCGATCCGACTCCGGCATTTTCAGCCAGCCCCGACCCAGCCAGACGCCATCCGGGGTAATCACGGACTGATGCGGGGCCAGTTCATTCACCAGTTTCAGGGCGGCATTAAGGTCGGGAGCGGTGCGGATCTGTCCAAGCCAGTGGGTCAGTGCCCCGGCCTGGGAAACCCGTGCGGCGAGCGTTCCTGCCGGGCTGTCACCGCCATTGTCCTGAACCAGCGCTACACCGCTGGGGGCGCTTGTCAGACCGTCTGCCAGGTCATCCAGGCTTTCTACCTGAACCGCCTGCAGGAGACTCCCCAGAGCCTCTTCCACTGCAAACTCCCAGCCGGATTCGGTCTGCAACTGACGGGCAATGCGGGGCGCGCGCTCCAGCCCGGCCTCCGCCAGCCACTGCCTGAGGGAGTCGTCATCCGCGCCCAACTGTTCATCGAGCAGCGCCTGCTGGGACTCCAGCGACGCCCGTAATGACTGGTCCCTTTGACTCAGCTCGCTGACCACCTGCTCCTGGGCGCGAAGGTCGTCCCTGAGGGCCTGCAACTGTTCGCCGGCGTCTTCGATGGCCTCAGCGGCAACGTCCCGCTCCAGACTGAGCTCGGACTCCTGAGCCAGCAATTCTTCCAGCTCTGTCCGGTCCACCTGGTTGTCCAGCAGCTCTCTTTCGTCTTCCAGACGCCGCTTCCGGGTCAGCAGGTTCTCAATGTCCTGCTCAAGGTTGCGTATACGGTTCTGGGCCAGTTCCGCTTCCCGGCGGGTGTCCGATGAGCGGGCGCTGAACAGTTCCCACTGATGCTGCCAGTCGTTCATGGCCTCTTCGGCAGACTGCAGCTGTATGGCGGATTCCTCTGCCTGGGCGGCGAGGGTTTCCTGCTCGGGCTCGATGGCGGCCAGTTCTTCGTTGATGGATTCGAGACGGCTCTCGTCCTGGGCCAGCTCCCGGGCGATTTCAGACCGGCTGGCCAGGGCCTGGTCCAGCTCGGTAGCCACCTGCCGGCTACGCTCCCGCTGATGTTCCAGGCTTTGCTCGACCCGGGCAATATCGGCGCCGGCCTCGTAATAACGGGCCTGGTTGCGGTTGAAATCGTCGGTACGCTGCTGATGTTCGTCCCGCAGGCGCTCCAGCGCGGTTTCCAGGTTCACCCGGTCGGTGACGTGCTTTTCAAGCTCCAGCTCGGTTTCCTGTAACTGCTCACGGCGCTGCGCCAGTTCCTCATCAAGGCTCTGCCATTTCAGGGCCGTCAGCTCGGCACGATATTGACGTTCACTGGCCTTGAGTTCCTTGTACCGTTCGGCCGCCTGGGCCTGACGCTGGAGGTGCTGCAGCTGACGGTCAAGCTCATCCCTCAGGTCGGTAAGACGCTCCAGGTTTTCCTGGGTACGCCGGATACGATTCTCGGTTTCCCGCCGACGCTCCTTGTAGCGCGAGATTCCCGCGGCTTCCTCAATATAGACCCGGAGCTCTTCCGGCCTGGCTTCAATCAGCCGGGAGATCATGCCCTGCTCGATAATGGCGTAGCTGCGCGGCCCGAGGCCGGTGCCCAGGAACAGATCGGTAATATCCCGGCGGCGGCATTTGGTGCCATTGAGGAAGTAATCCGATTGCCCTTCCCGGGATACCCGGCGGCGAACGGAAATTTCGTTAAATCTGGCGAACTCCCCGGGGGCTGAACCGTCACTGTTGTCGAAGATGAGTTCAATGGAAGCCTGCCCGACCGGCTTGCGGGCGCTGGAGCCGTTGAAGATAACGTCGGTCATGGACTCGCCCCGCAGGTATTTGGCAGAGCTTTCACCCATCACCCAGCGGACGGCGTCGATAATGTTGGACTTGCCACAGCCGTTGGGGCCGACCACCGCGGTCATATTGGATGGGAATGGCACGGTGGTGGGGTCAACGAATGACTTGAAACCCGCGAGTTTGATGGACTTCAGGCGCATAGTGTTCCGGAATCAGTCTAGCCCGACGGCATGGTCGCAATCGGCGAAGTGTACCACAGCCCTGCCCGCTGCCCAGTGCGATTCCTTCTCACTGTTGCGCCCTTCCGGCGACTATTTGACGCGTTACGCGACGCATGCGGTCCTGGGCGGCGTACGATCTCCTACCTGACTGATTTGAAAAGCCGATCAACGTGCGGCATGGATGTTGCTTTTCAGGCAGCAAAATCTTGAAAGGCAACATCATGGCAGGAAATAACCGCTTTCAGCTCACTATTCCTTCACTGCAGCCGGACCGGATTGCGGCACTGCGCCAGGCCCGGGACGCCTGGGCGCAGGCTGATGATCCGGTCGCCCGCCTGTATCGCCGGGCGAGTATGACCCTATCGATGGAAACCCTGCTCGGGATTTTCGCGGAAGAACTTGGCCGGGTACTGAGCTTTGGACAACTGACATACCGGCACCGGCTCGGCCATCAGGAGTTCGTCTATACCTCAGGGGTTGGCGGCGCACACCGTTGTGATTATCAGCTCAATCTGGAAGGCAGGCATTACGGTACCCTGTCGCTGACCCGTCGCGCCCGCTTCAGTGATGACGAACTGGAAGCCATTGAGTTCCTGCTGGGTATTCTGATCAGCCCACTACGCAATGCCTGCCAGTATGCACTGATGGAACAGGCTGCACTGAGCGGTCTTTGACTCAGTGCCCCATAGGATTACCTCACAGGGACGGCCTCAGGCTTTGCGCCGGGGCGCTGGACTGCGGCGACGGCCGGCCTCAGGTTTTCTGTCCGCCACGTCCCAGGATTTCTTCCCTGAGGGTTTCTTGTTTCCCCGGGAGGGCGCTTTGCGTCGGCGACGCTCCTGATCGGCCTGCTCGTCGGGGGTTTTCACCGGCACGTCGACCGGATCGAGCCCGACGGACCGGCTCAGCATGTCCACCGCCTTCTGGTCCAGCTCTTCCCAGCGACCTACCGTCAGACGACTGGGCAGGAAAACCGGCCCGTAGCGAACGCGCTTCAGGCGACTGACCCGTACCCCCTGGGATTCCCAGAGGCGCCGCACTTCCCGGTTCCGCCCTTCCAGAAGCGTGACATGGAACCACTGGTTCAGGCCTTTACCGCCGGCGGGTGAGATATCCGAGAATGAGGCCTGCCCGTCCTCGAGCAAGACTCCGTCAAGCAGACGCTGGATCATCGCGTCATCGACCTCACCAAACACCCGCACCGCGTATTCCCGGTCCACTTCACCCGATGGATGCATCAGCCGGTTGGCCAGCTCGCCATCGGTGGTAAACAGCATCAGTCCGGTGGTGTTGATATCCAGCCGGCCTACGGCGACCCAACGCTGGTCTTTCAGGCGCGGCAGGCTGTCGAACACGGTGGGACGACCCTCCGGGTCATTGCGGGTGGTGACTTCCCCTTCCGGCTTGTTGTAAATCAGCACGCGGCGAACAACCGCTGTCGCTGCACGGCTTTCTACCGGCTTGCCATCGACGGCGATCCGGTCACTGGCGAGGGCACGGTCACCGGGCTGAGCCACAGTGCCATTAACGGTTACCCGGCCTTCCTGCAGCCAGGCGTCGACTTCCCGACGGGAACCGACACCAGCGCGGGACAAAAGTTTCTGCAGGCGCTCGGGCTCACCGGAAACCGGAGCCGTGACCTGACGGGACTGCTTGGGGGGGCGTTGCGACGCCATGGTGAATCCTTGTTGACTTAATGAAGTGTGGTCGTGTCTGGAGGCGTATCTTCGCCCGGCGAAACCTGGGACGACGGTGTGTCCACGTCCTCTGGATCCGCAGCGTCCTCTACTGCCCCATCGGGCGCATCAAACTGGATCTCCGCCTGGATCTCCTGTTCGATTTCCCGGCCGATTTCTTCCAGGTCCCGAACCTCTGCCAGTGGCGGCAGCTCGTCCAGGCTGCTGAGATTGAAATAATCCAGAAACTGACGGGTGGTTGCGTACATGGCCGGGCGGCCAGGCACGTCCTTGTGGCCGACGATCCGCACCCATTCTCGTTCGAGCAGGGTGCGGATGATATTGCTGCTTACCGTTACGCCCCGGATATCCTCAATTTCACCCCGGGTGATGGGCTGGCGATAGGCGATCAGCGCCAGGGTCTCGAGCAGCGCGCGGGAATAACGCTGGGGCTTCTCCTCAAATAGCCGCCCAACCCAGGGTGCGACGTCCTGACGAATCTGGAAGCGATAGCCGCTGGCGACTTTTTTCAGTTCAAAGCCCCGGCCCAGGCAGGCTTCATCCAGCAGCACAAGAACATGCTCCAGCACCTGTCGGGGCGGACGCTCATGCTCTTCGAACAGCTCCCGTAGCTGGTCAATGGTCAGCGGACGGCCGGCAGCCAGCAGGGCCGCTTCAACAATATTCTGTACCCGCTTGAGGTTTTCTTCATTCATGGGCCTGAGACCTCAGTTACTGGTCCGGGCGCGAACGTGGATAGCGCCCAGGGTTTCTGCCTGCACGATTTCGATCAGCTGTTCCTTGACCAGCTCCAGCATGGCGAGGAAGGTTACCACAACGCCAAGGCGGCCTTCCTCCCGGGTAAACAGGGCCTCAAACGGCATAAACCGGTCGGGTGGCAGAGCGCTCAGTATGAACGACATGCGCTCACGGGTAGAAAGACGCTCCTTTTCCACCTGGTGGCTGGTAAACAGGTCCGCCCGCTGGAGTACGCCCTGAAGGGCCAGTAACAGTTCCCGCAGCTCCACCGGTGGCTGGGTGTTCCCCCGCGGCAGCTCCGGCAAGGCGGCCGAACCTGCGAAGGTATCCCGCTCCATTCTTGGCAGTAAATCAACGTCTTCCGCGGCTTTCTTGAACCTTTCGTACTGTTGCAGACGGCGGATCAGGTCCGCCCTGGGGTCTAACTCTTCATCCTCTTCCACTTCCTGACGGGGCAACAGCATCCGGGATTTGATTTCCGCCAGCGTGGCGGCCATTACCAGATACTCTGCCGCCAGATCGAAGCGCATGGCTTCCACAGCGCTGATGTACTCCATGTACTGCCGGGTAATCTCGCTGACGTCGATATCCAGGATATTCATGTTCTGGCGACGAATCAGATACAGCAGCAGGTCCAGCGGTCCTTCAAACGCCTCCAGAAATACCGCCAGCGCGTCGGGTGGAATGTAGAGGTCCTGCGGCAGGTCGGCGAAGGGCTTCCCTTCGACTTTTGCGATGGGCGCTTCGACACTCACGGATGAAGCCCCGGCACTGCCTGTCTCCGGCACATCCGTGCCGGAAATCTCCAGGGCTGATTCCTGCACGGATCCCGCGCCGGATTCAGATTCAGTCACATCCAGGCTCCGGTCTGCTCAACGGTAACTCATGCCCATGGCCTGTCTTACCTCCATGAGGGTTTCGCGGGCGACATCCCGGGCCTGGTCCGCACCTTCCTGCAGAATGGCGTGGATCAGATCAGGGCTGGTTTCGTACTCGGCCGCCCGCTCGCGAAGTGGCCGCTGCTCTTCAATAATCGCTTCGATAACCGGCTTCTTGCAGTCCAGACAGCCAATGCCTGCGCTGCGGCATCCGGTCTGCACCCACTCCTGAGTGGTCTCATCCGAATACGTCTGGTGGAATGCCCACACCGGACATTTCTCCGGCTCCCCGGGATCGGACCGTCGCACCCGCCGGGGATCGGTTGGCATGGTGCGTACCTTGTGGACGACGGTATCCGGGGGTTCCCGCAAGCCGATCAGATTGTCTCTGGTACGGGACATTTTCTGGCCGTCCAGACCTGTTACGCGAGGCATGTTGGTGAGCACGGCCTGGGGTTCAGGCAGCAATACCCGGCCACCACCCTCGATATAGCCGTAAAGGCGTTCGCGATCGCCCATGGACATGGTCTGCTGTTCGGCCAGCAGCGCCCGGGCCGTTTCCAGCGCCTCCGGGTCACCCTCTTCCTGATAGCGTTTCCGGAGCGATCGGTACAGGCGCGCATTCTTCTTGCCCAGCTTTACCACCGCAGCCTCGGCCAGTTCTTCAAAGCCCGGCTCACGACCGTACAAATGGTTAAAGCGACGGGCGATCTCGCGGCTGATTTCCACATGGGGAATCTGATCCGCTCCTACCGCTACCTTGCCGGCGCGATAGAGCAGGATATCGGCACTCTGCAACAGAGGATAGCCCAAATATCCGTAAGTTGCGCAATTATTCTCAGGTGATTTCTCTTGCCATTCCTTATACCCCGGGGCCCGCTCAAGCCACCCGAGGGGCGTAATCATGGAAAGCAGCAGGTGCAACTCTGCATGTTCCGGCACGGCAGACTGAACAAAGAGCGTGGCAGAACCCGGGTTAACGCCCGCCGCCAGCCAGTCGATCACCATTTGCCAGATGTTTTCCCGGATACTGGCCGGGTCTTCATAACGGGTGGTGAGGGCGTGCCAGTCAGCGACAAAGAAAAAGCACTCGAATTCATGCTGGAGCTTCAACCAGTTCTTCAGTACCCCATGGTAGTGTCCCAGGTGCAGGCGCCCGGTGGGCTGCATACCTGACAATACCCGTTGCTGGGAATCGACTGAACCCAAAGCATGAACTCCTTCTGATAACAATGACCGGACATGATAAATCAGACCCTGGCCGGTTAACAGAATTAGCCACCCTTAAAACGCAAAACCCCCGCACCGGTCACACCGGGCGGGGGCTTCGGCAACTGTTCTGGTACCTTTCGATTTACCAGCCAGTGGCTTCTTTCAGCGCCTTGCCGATGTCGGCCAGACTGCGAACCGTGGTCACACCAGCGTCCTGCAGGGCAGCAAACTTCTCGTCTGCTGTGCCTTTGCCGCCGGAGATGATGGCGCCCGCATGGCCCATCCGCTTACCCGGAGGTGCCGTAACACCCGCGATGTAAGAAACAACCGGCTTGGTGACATTTTCCTTGATGAAGGCTGCGGCTTCTTCCTCAGCGGTACCGCCGATCTCACCAATCATCACGATCGCTTCGGTTTCCGGATCTTCCTGCAGCAGTTTCAGGATATCGATAAAGCTGGAGCCCGGAATCGGGTCACCACCGATACCAACACAGACAGACTGGCCAAAGCCAAAGTCCGTGGTCTGCTTGACCGCTTCGTACGTCAGGGTGCCGGAGCGAGAAACAATACCCACCCTGCCCTTCTGGTGGATATGACCCGGCATGATGCC
>CAYMQO010000064.1:2394-8683 GCA_964392405.1 uncultured Marinobacter sp. | reverse complement strand
AAGGCGCCCAGTTTAGCGAGCGATTGAAGTCCCCGGAAGCCGCCGAAGCCTTCCGTGCATTTGCAGAGAAGCGGAAACCGGATTTCTCTGCGTTTTCCTGATCACCCCGCTTACCGTCTGACGTGGAGGTTAACTCCCGTCAGACGGACGCTGCAGACGCCGGATTAACTGCCCGAGCGTTGCAGCTACCTCACCGGCCCGGTCCCGGTCAGCGCCCAGCTGGAGAAAGCGGGAGTTGTCCCGGGGGTCATAGATCCAGCAGGAGTCGGTGGCGTTTTCGCAGCTCCACTCAATCATCGGGCTGATGCCATAGACCGGCAGGGTATGCGTGCTCAGCGCCCGGCGATCTTCCTCCTGGCGACTTTCCCGGAAGCGGAGCTCACCATTGGTCACCGCCACCTCATAAAGAATATCCGCCCGGCTGCCTTCGCGGATCAACCGCGCGTCCCGGCGCCAGCCGGACTGGTCCAGCAGACGATTCAAGCGGGCGACCAGCGTGGATGCATCAGCGTCGCCGGTCGCGGTGGCCTGGCCGGCACCATTTTCAGCGGAGGTAATCTCCGCGACCGGCTCACCGCTACCACGCTCCGCGCCGCCAGCCGAACCCGTCCGTTGCTGCTCTATATAAGTAATCAGCTTTAATGCGTCGGTATAATATTTACCATCCGCACCGGTGCCCGCAATGTAGTTTTCCAGAGCAGACAGGGCTTCGTTGTAATGCTGTGAGCGGGCCATGACCTTGCCGCGGTAGTACAGATACTCCGGTGGCTTGGTCCCTTCGATGCGTTGCAGCCGGTTCAGGTATTCTGCCGCCCGGCCCCATTGCTCGTTCTGTACCGATTCTTCCACCGCCAGCATCAGCCGCTGGGTTTCGTGCTCAGGCGGAAGCGCCGAAGCGGTAGCGGCGGTCAGCCCGAGGCTAGCCGTCAGTATCAGACTCGCTACTACGTTCTGCCTGCCCCGCGTCCTGTTCCTTGAGTACATCATCATTCTCCTCATCGTCGCCCCCGGCATCTGCTTGCTCGGTAATGGTCCTTGGCAGTTCCTTTTTCACCCGTACCCCCAGCTCGACAAACCGGCTCGCCTGGGAGATCAGGTTACCCCGCCCCCGGGTCAGGGTATTCATTGCGCCATCGTAGGTGGTCTGAACCGTCTGGATCTGGCTGCCCATGCGCTCCATGGCTTCTACAAACACCCGCAGTTTGTCATACACAGCGCCGGCCCGGTCAGCGATCTTGCGGGCATTCTGGCTCTGGCGTTCATACCGCCAGATGTTTTCAATGGTACGCAGAGTGGCCAGGAGTGTGGTTGGTGTCACTACGATAATCTTTTTCTCGAACGCTTCCGCGAACAGGTTCTCGTCGTACTGGAATGCCGCCACAAACGCCGGCTCAATGGGCATGAACAGCAACACGAAGTCGGGAGAATGAAGGCCGCCAAGCTGGCTGTAGTCCTTGTCGGACAGGGTACGGATATGCTGGCGAACCGCCTCCACATGAGTTTTGAGATGGGCTTGCCGCTCCGCCTCATCTTCGGCGGTCACCCACTCCTGATACGCCAGCAGGGACACCTTGGAGTCGATCACCAGGTTGCGCTGGTCGGGCAGATGCACCACCACGTCCGGGCGCAGGAGCTGGCCGTCGCCATCCCGGTAGCTGCCCTGGGTCTCATATTCCACACCCTTACGCAGGCCGGAGCGTTCCAGCACTCGCTCCAGAATCAGTTCGCCCCAGTTGCCCTGGATGCGCTTGTCACCTTTCAGCGCGCGGGTCAGGTTGGCGGCTTCTTCGGTAATCTGCCGGTTCAGTTCCTGCAGGGACTTGATTTCACTGCGCAATGCCTGCCGGTCACGGGTCTCGGTGGTGTACACGTCCTCTACCCGCTTGCGGAAATCCTGAATCTGATCCCGGAACGGGTTTAGCAACGTGTCCAGGCTGGTGCGGGTCTGTTTGCTGAAGTTCTCGCTTTTCTGCTCAAAGATGCGGTTGGCAAGGTTTTCGAATTCCTGCTTGAGAGCATCCCGGTTACGCTCCAGCAGTTCCAGCTTTTCAGCGGTGGCCTTGCGCTCCTTGTCCAGGGTGACGTCCTGCTCCCGCAGCCTGACCCGTGCCGCTTCCAGCTCCGCCGCCAGCTCATCGCGCCGGACCTTGAGTTCATTACACTCATTGGCAAGACCTTCAGCCCGGTGATGCTCCGACTGTTTTTCTGCCGCCAGGGTGGCACTGCGCTGCTCTAGCGCGCTGGCCTGGCGACGCCAGTGCTCCACCCGCTGATCCAGCTCCCGCACCTGTTCCGAAAGCTCAGTGGCTCTTGCCTCGGTCTGCTGCAACCGTTGCTGCTGCAGCTCCTGGTCGTGATTGCTCCGTGCCAGCGCCTGTTCCAGCTGTTGCTGTTCAGCCTGCGAATTGCCTAACTGTCGCCTCGCGCGACTCAACTGAAGGCCCAGAGTAAAGGCCGTAAGGGCAAGCAGGACAAGGGCCGTCAGTACCACCGGCGGCTGTAGAATCGATTCCGGCAAGGGCGAATTCTCCTGAAGTTCTCGAGGTCTGCACTTTTCATCGGCTTGGGGTTGCCAGTACTATACGCGAATTCATGACGCTGTGGCCGGCAGGGCTGTTTGGTTACCGGGTGCCGATCAACCCGGCTGCAGCGTTCTGCGACGGCTTTCTCATGCCATCGTGACGTTACCGTAAACCCGAACGACGGACCGTTCATGTATAATCCGCGCGATCTGGACAGTCAGAGAGACCCCATGTTGTCGACATCCAAACCGCTGGTCGCCTCCTTGCTCGCGTTTGCCGCGCTGCTTTCCGGCTGTGCCGCCGACTCGGTTATGGTGAACCATTACGACATTCAACGGCTTCAGGACTCCGTTGCGAGCCAGAATGCCGATCTTACCTACCTGAAAAGTACGGGCGACCGTCAATATCAGGAGCTCAGTGAGCTTAACCACGAATCGACCCAGAAGATTATCGACACCATCAACCGGCAGGTGAAACCGCCGGAGTGTCCGCCCGCGCCACGGGCGCCGGTCTGTGCCGCGCAGGTGACGAGCGATAATGGCTCCAGTGCCCGGGTCAAGGGCAAGCTGGTGGTGGGAGAAGTGGAAAAAGCCTTTCTGGTGGGGCCGAACTTCATTTATGACGCCCGGATTGACAGCGGCGCCGAGACCTCATCCATGGACGCCCGGGATGTGCGACGCTTTGAAAGGGATGGCCAGGAGTGGGTGCGCTTTGACATTCCCGTGCCCGGCAGGGACGGCGAGTTTGAAACGCTTGAGCGCAAGGTCGTCCGTAACGTAAGGATTATCCAGGCCAACGAAGAAACCTACGAGCGCCGTGCAGTGGTTGAGCTTCAGTTCCGGATCGGTGACCATGAACAGAAAGCCGAATTCACCCTGAGCGACCGGAACCACCTCACCTATCCGTTACTGATCGGTCGCAACATCCTGCGGGACGTCATGCTGATCGATGTGGGGAAGGAATACAGTACTGAACTGCCCCGGTCCATTCGCACCAGCGCCATCACGAACGACTGAGGGCCTTCCTGTTGAGACAGCGTTCCCGCTTCGCTTTCTATTTCGCCATTTTTCTTCTGATTGCAGCCGGCATTGGGCTGGCAACTACACGCCATGTGCAGCTGGGCATTCCCTGGCTGGCCGGTGAACAGAAACCCGTATGGATGGTTGAAGCCCGTATCGACTTCCAGGCGGCGGGCCGGGAAGTACTGGTGAGCCTGAACGTGCCGGACAATCCGCCAGGCTTCCGGGTACTCTCACGGCAGGCCGCGTCGCCCGGTTACGGCTTTTCGCTGATTGAAGATTCAGGCGACCTGCGGGCGGAGTGGAGCATTCGCGAGGCAGACGGCCCGCAGACCATCTATTTCAACGTGCAGTTGACGCCCGATGAAACCGTGGGCAAGGCCCAGACCGTGCCGGCGCCGCCCCAGCCCATGTACTGGGCCGAACCGGAAGCAACGGCCGTGGCCGAGGTGCTGGAGCGCGCCGCCGCCAAATCCGCGAGCCCGGAAAGCATGACCCGGGAACTGATCAAGCTGATGCGCTCGTCGGAGCCCGACCAGAACATTGCCCTTCTGCTGAATAATAACTCCTATGTGACGCTGCTCCAGCGCATGCTTAACCATGCCGGCATTCCGGCCCGGGTTGCGGATGGCCTGAAGCTGGAGGACGCCCGCCGCCTGCAGCCGCTGCGCCCTTTCCTTCAGATTCACAACGGCCAGCGCTGGCTGACATTCCATCCCGAGACCGGCCAGCAGGGGCTGCCCGATGACGTCCTGTTGTGGCGCCAGGAGGCAGCATCGCTACTTGACGTTATGGGGGGCGGGGATTCCCAGATCAATTTCTCCATGCTTCAGCAGACAGTGCCTGCCCTGCAGCTGGCCACCCGGGAAGGCAGTGGTGGCCTCGGGTTCCTGAGCCTGTATGAACTGCCCATCGAGGAACAGGGCATGTTCCGCATGTTGCTGTTACTGCCCCTTGGCGCCCTGGTGGTCGCCTTTATGCGTATTATCATCGGCATCCGTACCTCTGGCACATTTATGCCGGTGCTGATTGCCGTCGCCTTTGTCCAGACGTCGCTGGTGCCCGGGCTGATTGCCTTCCTGTCCGTGGTTACCCTCGGGTTGCTGATGCGCAGCTATTTATCAAGCCTGAACCTGCTGCTGGTGGCACGGATATCCGCGCTGATCATTCTGGTTATCGGGATCACCACTGGCATCAGCATCGTCGGGTATCAGATGGGCTTCAATACCGGCATGACGGTGACTTTCTTCCCCATGGTCATCCTCGCCTGGACCATTGAGCGCATGTCGATCCTGTGGGAAGAAGACGGCGCCCGGGAAGTGGTCACCCAGGGCTTCGGCAGTCTGTTTGTGGCAGTTCTGGCCTACCTGGTCATGGACGCGCCACTGGCCCGTCACCTGTCCTTCAATTTCCCGGAACTGCATCTGGTGACCTTTGGCCTGGTGCTGCTGATGGGTCAGTACACCGGCTACAAGCTCTCTGAGCTGCGCCGGTTCAGCCCGGTAAGGGATTTTTCATGAACTCATGGATTTCCCCTTTCCGCCTGTCCCGGGCGGGAATCCTGGGAATGAATGAGCGCAACGTAGCGTACATCTCCCGCTACAACGACCGTCGCGCCTACCCGCTGGTAGACGACAAGCTGAAGACCAAGTTACTGGCGGAAGAGTTTGAGATCAAAACGCCCCGCCTGCGCCAGGTGGTCCGCCGGCAGCATGAGATCAGCCGTTTCAGCGAGATGGCAAAGGATCTTGAGGGCTTCGCGATCAAGCCCTCCAAGGGTTCCGGCGGCAAGGGAATTACCGTGATCAGTCGCCGGGAAGGTAGTCAGTACGTAAAGACTTCCGGCGCACTGCTCTCCCTCAGCTACCTGGAGCGCCATCTCAGTAACATTCTGGCAGGGCTGTACAGTCTCGGTGGCACGCCGGATGTGGCTATTGTTGAAGACCTGGTACGTCCGACCGCCCTGCTCTCCAAATATTCGTTTCAGGGCGTGCCGGATATCCGTATCGTAGTCTTCCAGGGGTATCCGGTGATGGCCATGCTACGGCTATCCACCCGGGACTCGGACGGCAAGGCCAACCTTCACCAGGGCGCCGTCGGCGTGGGCCTGGATATCGGCACCGGGCAGGCGCTCCATGCCGTGCAGTTTAACCGGCAGATTCTGCTGCACCCTGACACGGGGCTTCCGGTCAACAACATCTGCATTGATGACTGGGACACCATGCTGGTCATGGCTGCCCGCTGTTACGAGGCGACCGGGCTGGGCTACATCGGCGTGGACCTGGTGCTGGATGAGATAGAAGGTCCGCTACTGCTGGAACTGAATGCACGCCCGGGTCTTGCCATCCAGATGGCCAACGGCAAGGGCCTGCTGCCGCGCCTGCGTAATATCGAATCCCTGAAACGGCCTCATTACACGCCGGAGAAGCGCGCTGCCTACGCCATGACCACCTTCGGGGCGTAAGAAAAACCGGAGCCTTTGCTCCGGTTTTCTCATCACGTCCCTCAGCCTTACAGTTTACCCTGCGCGAGCAGTAACCTGCGCTCGTGGGTCAGCCCCTTGAAGAGCCCCCAGCACATAATCAACAGGATCACCGTAAACGGCAGGCCGGCACTGACCGCGGACGCCTGGATGGCACCCAGGGCATCGGCACCACCGCCGAAGATCAGCGCCGCGGCAATGGCGCCTTCCATCACCACCCAGAACACGCGCTGAGCGGTAGGCGCATCGGTTTTGCCACCGGCGGT
>CAYMQO010000064.1:0-2294 GCA_964392405.1 uncultured Marinobacter sp. | reverse complement strand
AACGCAAAAAACGCCAGTGACAGGGCAACCACAGCATAGATGGCCCAGGGATGGAGGCCCCAGTGGTACATGGTGGAGCCCATCGCCAGATGCCGGGCGGCTTCTGTCTCCGGGGTTACGTTAAAGGGCGACATGTCCCAGTGGCCGGTGTAATAAGCCACCGGCTCGGCCACCGCCCAGAACATCAGCCCAATGCCCATGCCCGCCGCGAACAGCATGGCGAACCACGACAGCCGGGTGAACTCAGGCTTTGCGTCCTGGCCACCGAGCCGGATCCTGCCCACCGGCATAAGCGCCAGCGCAATGGAAAACACCACGAAGATATTGGCACTGAGAATCAGGAACCAGTCGAAGTTGTTGATGATGCCGTTCTTGGTTCCGTCCAGAAGCGCTTTGGCTTCAACTGGAAACATCAGCGTGCCGACGACAAAAATAACCACCAGAATCGCCGCGACCGGAAACACGGGCGCGTGTAAGTCGAGGCCGAACGGATTGATGTTGTCCTGGCCCGCAACATAATCTGTCTGGTACTCGTCTTTTACTACTTTACCCACTCTGCAGACTCCCCTGACGGATGGTGTGCGCGCGTTCGCAGACCCAGCCCACGAACGACTGCGCTACTTTCAGTATTATTTTCTCAAGGCGACGGACGACCGCGATCCGGTTGCCCACGCCGCCGATTCTTACGGGCATAACCGTAAGCATAGTACAGGGTATGAAAATCACCTGTCTTACGCTGCTTAAGGAAACAGAAGCCTCGCCGTTTTAACGCAACTTGGTTTCCCGCAAGCGGAGAATGAAATCCGGCGGAGCGAAGCTGTCAGCCCGGGCATGAGCCCAGTATTTGCGGAAGACACCGTGTTCCGGTTCCTCCTCGGTCAGCAGCGCGCCCGGCTCCAGGAACGGATACAGGTCCATATAGGATCGTACGGTGGTCTTGCTGATGCGCCGGACGATGTGCTCCGGCCCCAGCTGCCGGGGATGGCTCAGGCCCGCCGCGCCCAGCAGGTTGGCCAGCGCCTTGAGGGTATTGCGGTGGAAATTGGCAACCCGCTGGCTCTTGTCCTCCACATCCAGCTTGTTGCCCCTTACCGGATCCTGGGTAGCGACACCGCTGGGGCAGCGCCCGTTATGGCAGTTCAGCGCCTGGATACAGCCCAGGGCGAACATATATCCCCGGGCTGCATTACACCAGTCAGCTCCCAGGGCCAGGATGCGGGCAATATTGAACGCCGACGTAATCTTGCCGGCGGCGCCGATGGCGATGTGTTCCCGCAGGTTGGCCCCCACCAGCGAATTGTGCACAAGCAGCAGCGCCTCGATCAGCGGCATGCCCATGCGGTTGATGAACTCCAGCGGTGCCGCACCGGTCCCGCCCTCGCCACCGTCGACAACAATAAAGTCCGGATATCGCCCGGTCTCCAGCATCGCCTTGACGATCGCAAACCATTCCCATGGATGGCCGATGGCCAGCTTAAAACCCACCGGCTTGCCACCGGACAGCTCACGCAGACGGTCAATGAACTCCAGTAGCTCAATGGGCGTGGAAAACGCAGAATGGCGAGGTGGTGAAATAACGTCCTTGCCTACCGGAACCCCACGGGTTTCCGCGATCTCCCGGCTAACCTTGGCCGCTGGCAGGATGCCGCCGTGCCCTGGCTTGGCTCCCTGAGACAGTTTTATCTCGATCATCTTGACCTGGTCGAGGGTCGCGTTGCGCACAAACCGCTCCTCGCTGAAGGTGCCGTCCTCGTTGCGACAGCCGAAGTACCCGGAACCGATTTCCCACACCAGATCACCACCGGGCCTCCGGTGGTACGGCGAAATCGAGCCTTCGCCGGTATCGTGATAAAAGCCACCCATGCGGGCGCCTTCGTTTAGGGCCAGAATGGCGTTGGCCGACAGGGACCCAAAGCTCATGGCGGAAATATTGAAGACACTGGCACTGTAGGGCTTGGCGCAGCGTGCGCCAATGGTGATCCGAAAGTCGGGATCATCGATTTCAAACGGAGCCAGGGAATGGTCCATCCATTCAAACCCCTCGCCGGACATTTCCAGCTGGGAGCCAAACGGGCGCTTATCGAGCACATCCTTGGCCCGCTGATAGACCAGCGCCCGCTGATCCCGGGAGAACGGGCGCTCTTCCGTATCGGACTGGATAAAGTACTGCCGGATCTCCGGACCGATGGATTCAAGGAAGTATCGAAAGTGGGCCAGAATCGGGTAATTGCGGCTGACGGTGCGCTGGCGCTGCAACATATCGTTCACCCCGAGCACCGTTAACCCGAGAAACA
>CAYMQO010000063.1:0-8722 GCA_964392405.1 uncultured Marinobacter sp. | reverse complement strand
GAGCAGGTCCTCGGTGTTCGAGAACATTTTCTTCTCGATCACACTGCGTAACTTTTCATAGCTGAGCCACGATGGATTTTGCCCCTGATTGTTAGCCCGTGCCCGCAGAACAAAGTTGACCACCTCGTTGCGGAAATCTTTCGGGTTGCTGATGCCGGCCGGCTTTTCAATTTTCTCCAATTCGTCATTAATGGACGATCTGTCCAGAATTTCGCCGGTTTCAGGGTCCCGGTATTCCTGGTCCTGAATCCAGAAATCCGCGTAGGTTACGTAACGGTCAAACAGGTTCTGGCCGTACTCGCTGTAGCTTTCAAGGTAAGCGGTCTGTATTTCCTTGCCAATAAACTGCACATAGTGCGGTGCCAGAAACTCTTTGATAAACCTCAGGTACCGTTCATGAACGTCTGCCGGGAACTGTTCCTGTTCAATCTGCTTTTCAAGTACGTACAACAGGTGAACCGGGTTGGCGGCGATTTCTGCGGTATCGAAGTTGAATACCTTGGAGAGAATCTTGAATGCAAAACGGGTGGACAAGCCATCCATGCCTTCCATTACGCCGGCGGTGTCTCGGTATTCCTGAATCGACTTGGCTTTGGGGTCTGTGTCCTTGATGTTCTGGCCATCATATACCCGCATCTTGGAGAAAATGCTGGAGTTCTCTGGCTCCTTCAGGCGCGACAGCACGGAAAACTGGGCCAGCATATCCAGCGTATCGGGAGCGCAGGGGGCGCCGTCAAGCGAGCTGTTATTCAGCAACTTCCGGTAAATTTCCACCTCTTCGGTAACACGCACACAGTAGGGCACTTTGACGATGTAAACCCGGTCCAGGAACGCCTCGTTGTGTTTGTTGTTCCGGAAGGTTTGCCATTCCGATTCGTTGGAGTGGGCCAGAACCATGCCGTCAAAGGGCACGGAACCCATGCCTTCGGTGGTGTTGTAGTTGCCTTCCTGGGTGGCCGTCAGCAGAGGGTGGAGTACCTTGATCGGCGCCTTGAACATTTCCACGAATTCCATCAGCCCCTGGTTGGCCTTACACAGGCCACCACTGAAGCTGTACGCGTCGGGATCATCCTGGGAGAAGTCTTCCAGCATGCGGATGTTCACCTTGCCCACCAGCGCGGAAATATCCTGATTGTTGTCGTCGCCGGGCTCGGTCTTGGACACGGCAATCTGGTCGAGCACCGATGGGTATTTCTTCACCACCCGGAACTGGCTGATGTCGCCGCCGTATTCATGCAGACGCTTGACCGCCCAGGGCGACATGATGGGCTTGAGGTAGCGCTGGGGTATGCCGTATTCCTCTTCCAGAATCTGGCCGTCTTCCACCGGGTCAAACAGCCCCAGCGGTGATTCGTTCACCGGAGAGCCCTTGATGGCGTAGAACGGTACCTTCTGCATCAGGAACTTGAGCTTTTCGGCCAGCGACGACTTACCGCCGCCCACCGGGCCCAGCAGGTACAGAATCTGCTTTTTCTCTTCCAGGCCCTGAGCCGCATGGCGGAAAAAAGACACGATGTTCTCCACGGCTTCTTCCATGCCATAGAATTCGGAGAACTCCGGGTACCGTTTGATGACCTTGTTGGAAAAGATGCGGGACAGGCGCGGGTCCCGGGAAGTGTCGATAAATTCGGGTTCGCCGATGGCCAGGAGCATGCGCTCGGCTGCAGTGGCATAGGCGGCTGGATCGTTCTTGCAAATCTCGAGGTATTCTTCCAGGGAGTATTCTTCTTCCTGGAGTTGTGCGTACCGGTCTTTGAAGTGCTGAAGGATGCTCATGGGTGACCCTCGCTTGCTAATGGTTACTCGACTACACGCATATTCCCCGTTGTTGGTCGCCGCGGGCGGGCGTTTCTGGTTATGTTGGGTGTCCGTTACGATCGCTCTCTACCCGGTCTGCGACCGGGTCTTGCCCCGGTTTCCGGGGGAATCCGGTTCCGGGTATGCTCAATTTCAGCTTAGTAGACGTTCAGCCTTTTGACCGAAGAAAATGTGCAGGGTTCGTGACGGCGTTATGAATTCTGCAAGGGATGGGGCGGTTGATGAGAACCATCCGGACTTTCTGCTTTTTGGATGGCTCGAGAAAGAGTCCTTCCCTCTTTTTCAACACTAAACACTAAAGTAACTATAGGCTTTTGGGCTGAAAAGAAAAACAATGGCAGGGCCGGGATGACTCTTGACCCTGAAGTGGCTTCAGGGTCCACGATAGCTCCCATGCAGGGGAGGACTTACATGCAGTTTAATCGTATCGCCATGCAGGTAGAGGGCATGGATTGCGCAAGTTGTGTCGGCAAGATCGAAAAAGCCCTGGAGCGCATGTCCGGGATTTCGGATATCCAGCTGAACTTTGCCACTGAAAAGCTGGAACTGACGGTGGCTCCCGATGCGACCATTCAGGTCGGGGATATCGAAAAGACCATCAGGAGCCTCGGCTTCGGCGTATCCACCAGCACCGGTCAGCCGTCCACAGTCGATAACGACATCCATGTGACAGCGCAGCGGTGGTGGCAGACCCGCAAGGGCAGGCAGGTTATCGGGCTCGGCATCCTGTTGGGCGCGGCCTACGGTCTGGCGCTGCTTTTTCCGGCATACGGGGCCTGGGCGTTTGCGGCTGCCGTAGTCATTGGTGTTTTTCCTTTTGTCCGCAAGGCTCTTGCGCTGGCCATGTCAGGCTCGCCGTTCTCGATTGAGACCCTGATGTCGGTAGCGGCGTTGGGTGCGCTGGTTATTGGTGAGGCCGAAGAGGCTGCAGCCGTTGTGTTCCTGTTCTCTATTGGCGAGCTGCTGGAGAGCGTGGCCGCGGGCCGCGCCCGCGCCGGCATTCGGGCCCTGGCGGCACTGGTGCCCAAGACAGCCGTTCTGCTTGATGCCCAGGGCATGCAGCGCGAAGTGCCTGCTGCCTCCCTCGAAGTGAATGATCAGGTGCTTGTGCGTCCCGGCGACCGTGTGCCGGCGGACGGTGTGATTATTCATGGTTCATCCAGCCTTGATGAGTCACCGGTAACCGGCGAGTCCGTGCCCCGGGCCAGGACAGCCGGCGAAATCGTTTTTGCCGGGTCGATCAACGTCGACGGTGTGCTCCGGATACGGGTCGAAAAAACCGCCGCTGACAACACCATTGCGCGCATCATTCAACTGGTGGAGCAGGCACAGGTGTCCAGGGCGCCAACCGCCCGCTTTATTGAGCATTTCAGCCGCTACTACACCCCGGCAGTGATGGCCCTCGCCGCACTGGTTGTTATCCTGCCACCGCTGGCCATGGGGGGCGACTGGTCAACCTGGCTGTATCGTGGTCTGGCGCTGTTGCTGATTGCCTGCCCCTGCGCACTGGTTCTGTCCACCCCGGCTGCAATCGCTTCAGGGCTGGCGGCCGGCACCCGCCGTGGATTACTCATCAAGGGCGGCAGCGCGCTGGAAACCATTGGTCAGGTGAAAACGGTCGCGTTTGACAAGACCGGCACCCTGACCGAGGGCAGGCCACGTGTTACCGATGTGGCAGCCTTTATACAGGGCTCTGTAAATCGCTCTACAGAGCTCTCAACAGATGAAGTGCTGGCGCTATTTGCCAGCGTGGAGTCCGGTTCCAGCCACCCCCTTGCGAAAGCCATTGTTGCCCATGCCGAGGCGGCCGGTATCCGCATACCCGCTGCGGTGGATGCATCCGCTACCGCTGGCAAAGCTGTGCATGCCACCGTGGCCGGCCGGGCCCTGGCCATCGGCTCGCCGACGTACGCGGCCGAGGCTGCAACACTATCAGTGACACAGCAGGCACAGATTGAGGCGCTGCAAAGTGAGGGCAAGACGGTTTCTGTGCTGTTTGATGAGCACAGTCGGGAAGCACTCGGGTTGGTTGCGCTTCGGGACGAACCAAGGGACGACGCGCAAGCAGGCGTTGCCCTGCTCAGGGCCATGGGCGTGCGCCCGGTTATGCTAACCGGCGACAATCGCCGCACCGCCCAGGCCATTGCTGATCAACTGGGCATGGAGTGGGAAGCGGAACTGCTGCCCGAAGACAAACTGCGCCTGATCCACCAGATGAAGCTTGATGTCAAAGTCGCCATGGTCGGTGACGGCATCAACGACGCACCTGCACTGGCAACCGCGGATGTGGGCATTGCGATGGGTGGCGGAACCGATGTGGCCATTGAAACCGCCGATGCCGCGCTACTGAATAGCCGGGTCACGGATGTCGCCCACTTGGTGGCACTGTCGCGAGCCACCATGGCCAACATCCATCAGAACGTCATCTTCGCGCTGGGGCTGAAAGGACTATTCCTGGTTACGACGGTGCTGGGCATCACCGGTCTGTGGATCGCCGTGTTGGCCGACACCGGCGCAACGGCACTGGTCACGCTCAATGCGTTAAGGTTGCTGGGTTTCACTCCGTCAAAACGTCTTTGAAGGTTATTTGATACCTGTGAAGGATTAGCGCAGCACCCCTCGGATATCAAAGCGCTGCGCTACCCTTTACACGTCGCCGATAGCCTGGGCTTCAGTCGCGCTCCTGTTCATCGCTACAGCCAACGCCATAGCCGCCAATGCCAGCGGCACGAACGACACCCACAGCACGGTATGCCAGCCATAGGCAGACAGCAGCCCACCTGAAGCGAATGATCCTGCAGCCATCAAGCCAAAAACGATAAAGTCGTTTAGAGACTGAACAGAGGTTTTCTCTTCGGGGCGATGGCACTCCAGAACCAGTGCGGAAGCACCCAGGAAGCCGAAATTCCATCCCAGACCGAGCAGGATCAGTGACCACCAGAAATGCATGACATCCAGCCCGCCCAGCCCCGCAGCCACAGACAAGCCAGTTAACACCAGGCCTGCGACTGCCACCTGTGCTGCGCCAAAACGGGTAATCAGATGGCCAGTGAAGAAACTCGGCGCGTACATGGCGATAACATGCCATTGCAGCCCCAGGTTAGCGGATGCCTGGGAATGGCCATGCATATGCATGGCCAGCGGTGCTGCCGTCATCAGGAAATTCATCAGCATGTAGGAGACGGCACCGCAGATGACCGCCGCCACAAAGCGCGGCTGGCGGACAATCAACCCCAGTGGGCGCCCGCCGGCGATTTCCTGCGCCGTTGGCATTGGCAAGCGCACCCCCAGCAGGATCAGGGCTGACACCGCCGCCACCACTGCTTGCACCAAAAAGGTGGCCGCAAACACATGCGTGGGCCACAAGTCCATCGTCCAGGTCACCAATTGAGGCCCTACCACACCTGCAGCAACTCCACCTGCCATCACCAGTGATAGTGCCCGGGCGCGCCGTCTCGGCTCTACCCCATCAGCCGCCGCGAAGCGGAAAGACAGCACCACCGCTGCATAGCTGCCGCCGAAGAAGGTGGCCAGACAGAATAGCCAGAACCAGCCCATGAGGATTGCCACCAGGGCCACCAAGCCAGCGAGCACACCGGCTCCGGTTCCTGTGAGGAAGGCTGTGCGGCGCCCGTAGCGCCGGGTGATAACCCCCACCGGCAGGATGCAGGTCGCCATACCGACTACAAAGATTGAAATCGGCAGGGTCGCCAGCACCGGGGATGGAGCCAGCATATCGCCGACAATAGCCCCAGTGGCGTACACCACCACCGAGTTCGCACCCGCCAGCGCCTGAGCTATAGACAGACGCCAGATATTGCCGCGCTGAACCTTTTCCGGAAAAACTGAGGAAGCGCTTGCCGCAGAATCGTTATCGTTTGTCACTCTGAATGAGTCCACTTCAGAATTCGTTGATGGTGGGTTTCAGCTTAACTTTTGTCCTTTTGGAATGCCTGATGGTCGGGCGGCCGGCATAACGATGCAGAGCGCTCGACCTGCCAGCGAATGGTCGCCGCAGTTCCCGGGTTACCTTGCCGGTGCTATTGAAACTGCAGGCCTGAGTGTGCAGGCCCAGAAGTAGTTTACCGACACGCCCGCAAGGCGTGTCTCGGAATCAACCTTGCTGACTGTGGTCGATCTGCTCGCAGTACTGACACAGGCTGTCTGTCCGCCAGGTCAGCCACCGGCTCCGGACACTCGCTTTTTGAGATAGAAAATGCTTTCCGTCGCGCCATTCTGCAAACCCTTGCGCTTGGCGAACGGGCTGTCCCGGCCCATTTCGTTGGTGAGGACATGGTGGATGTCGTAGTCCTCTCCATAAAGGAGATGGACTTCTTCATCACTCACATTGAATGGAGGGCCTTGCATGGCGTTGCCATCGTAGTCGAGGGTGATCAGCAGGATCTGGAGGTTATCAGGTGTCACTGTGGTCAGGTGCCTGACGTAATCGCGACGCATATCGGGGGGCAGGGCGATCAGAGCGGCACGGTCGTAAACCTGGCGGATATGGCGGAGGTCTTCCGGAACAAGCTGGAAGAAATCGCCGCACCAGAGCTCCAGGTCGCCGTGGCGGAAACGGATAAAAGGCTTTCCGGGCTGAACCTGGGCTTTCTCCCCGGCTTCCTCGAAAAAGTCCTTGCAGGCGACTTCACTGAGCTCCACGCCAATGATCGGGTGCCCGCGATCGTGCAACCACCACATATCCTGGGCCTTGCCGCAGAGCGGCACGAGTACGGCATCGGTGCGGTCACCAGTAAATTCTGGCCAGTGGTCATGGAGATACTTGTTGACTGAGCCCTCATGGAAGCCGATTTCGCCCTTTGCCCACCGAGTGTGCCAGAATTCGTGTTCCATGCCTTATCCTCTTGATCATGGGAGACCAGTTGCACCGGGTTCAAGGATGGGCCGGTCGCAGCTGCAAGTCCAGCAGGTAGTCACCTGAGCATAAAACAGGAGTCTGAACAGTGAAAGCCGTATTCCTTGACGCCAGCACCCTCGGCGATGATGTCTCCCTGGCACCTATTGAAGCAGTGACCGGCTCGCTGACCTGTTATCCGCGCACCGCGGCAGAAGAGGTCATTCCACGGCTGCAGGGTTTTGATACCGTGCTGGTCAATAAGGTTGTGCTGGGCCGTGAATATTTCCGGGCCTGTCCGGACCTGAAAACCATCGCGGTGGTGGCTACCGGCCTGAACAATATCGATCTCGACGCCGCCCGGGACCATGGCATCCAGGTGCTCAACGTGACCCGGTACGGCCGGTCTACCGTCGCCCAGCACACCATGGCGCTGATCCTTGCGTTGGCAACCCGGCTGCTGGACTACCACCGGGATGTGCAGCAGGGCCGCTGGGCACAAAGTGATATGTTCTGCCTGATGGACCACCCCATCATGGAACTGGAAGGAAAAACCCTCGGCATTATCGGCTATGGCGATCTGGGGCAGGGCGTAGCGGAGCGTGCCCGGGCGTTTGGCATGAATATCCTGCTGGGATGTCGCCCGGGCCAGGAGCCAGGTGAGGTTGACGGCTATCCGCGCCTTCCGCTGGCCGAGTTGCTGCCACAGGTGGACGTGCTATCACTTCACTGTCTGCTCACCGATGAAACCCGGCATCTGATCGGCTCGAAGGAACTGCAGCAGATGAAGAACACGGCCCTGCTGATCAACACCAGCCGCGGCGGCCTGGTGGACGAACAGGCGCTGGCCGATGCCCTGCGGGCCGGCACGATTGGCGGCGCCGGGTTTGACGTACTCACCGAAGAGCCCCCACGCAACGGCAACCCGTTGCTGGCGAGTGATATTCCCAACCTGATTGTCACACCACACTCCGCCTGGGCGAGCCAGGAGGCGCGGCAGAGAATCGTTGAAATAACGGCGTGGAATCTCGAGGGTGTACGCTCGGGGTTAAGGCGATCTCGTTAATCGGCAGTGTCAGACCACAACCGTAACGGGTCGCCCTGCGTGGGAGTCCATTCCGGTAAAGAACAGCATGGATGTGCAACGGCTGGCACGGTTTGCCCGTATGGGGCGTGTTATTGCCCCGGGTCTGATTCTATTGGATGGTGGTATCCGTTCCCAAAAAGTACATCAGGCTTGGCGGGAGGGCAGCCCGGAATGGAAGCGGATGGCTTTTGTTGAGGGTGGGTCGTTTGCAGGGGGGGTTCTTCTTGGAGCGGCGATTGGGATGGTGATAGCGATAACACCAGTCGGTCTTGTGTTCGGAAATATCGCCGGGAGAGCCGCCGCGGGTGTTGAGAATTTTCTTAAGAACTTTTAAACCAAGCGGCTGCCGGCGGGTGACAATTCCAACCTGATTATCACACCACACTCAGCATGGGCGAGCCGAGGCGCGACAGAGGAGCGTCGATATCACGGGCGATAACCTGGAGCGCTCCTTGATGGACGCGACTGGTTCCCCTGCTATGTTTTAAGTCATACTCTTTCCGCGTACCGGAAATCTCAGAGCTTCTCAGGTCCCGTGAAGGCGAACGATCGCCTCAGCCGCCGGCGGGTGTTCAGGTTGAATTAAGGATAGCGTGTGGCTTTGTTACAGTTCAAAGAGCGTTTTGACGCCGCCGAGCGGTGGATTCTGTCCAACCCCAACCCGCCTGAGAAATGGCCCTGGACCTGGCTGTACCGGGTTGGCCGAATCAGCTATGCGGTGGCGCGGGACATCTTCAGCGGGCAGCTGACGCTCCATGCCATGAGTCTGGTCTATACCACCCTGCTCAGCATCGTGCCGTTACTGGCACTGAGTTTTTCGGTGCTCAAGGCCATGGGGGTTCACCAGCGGATTGAGCCATTCCTGTACCAGTTTTTCCAGCCTCTTGGGGCGCAGGGCGCGGAGGTGGCGGAGCAGATACTCAGTTTTGTCGACAATATGAAGGTGGGTGTGCTCGGTTCTG
>CAYMQO010000062.1:0-8852 GCA_964392405.1 uncultured Marinobacter sp. | reverse complement strand
GCGCGTCCTTGTAGTTCAGAGACGAGTGAGTGACCCGGATCAGCACTTCGTTCGCAGGCAGGTCCGCTACCCGGCAGGTCTCTTCCGATCCCGCGTATTTGCCGTCTTTCTCATGGACGCGCCATGCCCGGTATTCAGTGTCATTACCCATCATCATCCTCCTGGGGGTTACCGTTATTATTGGATTTTCTGGTTGCGGAAGGTGCTCAGAACGCGCCACACACTGTGCTCAAGTGCTGCGCTGGTGGCCAGCCCAAACTTCTCCGGCAGGCTGCGTTTTCGCTGAAAGCCCACAGCCACAACCTCGGAGCGTTCGCAGGCCTCGATCAGGTACTCATCGGATGTCTTGATCTCGTCAATCAGCTTCACTTCCAGCGCTCTGGCGCCGAACCAGATGTCGCCAGTGGACACTTCGTCGATGTTCAGCTCGGGACGCCGCTCGCTCACATAATCCTTGAACAGATCATGGGTATCTTCCAGATCTTCCAGGAATTTCCGCCGTCCCTTATCCGTATTCTCGCCAAAGATAGTCAGGGTGCGCTTGTGCTCACCTGCCGTCAGGACTTCATAGTCCACATCATGCTTTTTCAGCACCCGGTGGAAGTTGGGCAGCTGCGCGACCACGCCGATAGAGCCAATCACCGCGAACGGCGAAGCAATAATGCGATCTGCAACACAGGCCATCATATAGCCGCCGCTGGCTGCGACTTTATCAACGCAGGCGGTCAGCCTGATGCCCTTGCTGCGGATGCGATCCAGTTGCGCGGCTGCCAGACCATAGGCGTGGACCAGTCCACCGCCGCTTTCCAGCCGGACCACAACTTCGTCCTTCTCCGGGTCCGCTACCGTTAATACTGCCGAAACCGACTGGCGGAGGGAGTCGGTATCCGAAGCGCGGATATCACCGTCAAAGTCGATCACAAAGGTGCGCCGGGGCTTGTCCTCTTCGCCGTGAACGGCTTTTCGCTTGCTCGCTTTGCGGGCCGCTTTTTCAGCCTTGTGATGAGCCTTCTTCCAGGCCTTGCGCTGGCCGGGCTCAAGCATTCGGCTCTCGACCGTCTCCCGCAGGCGCCGGTATTTTTCGTTCAGTCGACGAACCGTCAACTGACCTTCATCGTCGCTGTGGCCCCGACTACGGAGAACGGCAGCAGCACCGAGCCCGATAACGATCAATACCGCGACCACCAGGGTCACTACCTTGGCCAGAAACAGGCCGTACTCTGTGACAAATTCCAATGCATTCTCCATGAGGTTCGTGGTCGAAAGCGATCGCTCTGTCGCCACATTGTTCAGGCGGAAACCTGATTGTAACCGAGGGCATGGGGGGTACAACCTTCGGTCATGAAAAGTTATCAAACGATCGTTTGATTTTTCCTTGACACTACCCGGTGCGCCCCCTAAAGTCGGATGAACCGGCTTGCGGAGAGGCCCGACAGACCTCACTATCCAGTAACGCCTGCCGGTTCATTATCAGGGTGCGGTCTCCTCACCTGCAGAAAAAGTTACCATTAAAGGGAAAAATAATGTCTGTAGCCCAGGTATTCGAGAAATTCGAGCAAAACTTCAACTCAGAAGCCGCGGAAGGCATGGACCTGGTCTTCCAGTTCAACATTGAAGATGACCAGAACCACCACGTGATCGTAAAGGATGGCACATGCAAGGTCGTCCAGGGCGATCATGAAGATCCCTCCGTCACCCTGATCATGGATGCCGCCACGCTGAAGGGCATTGCATCCGGCGAAACCGACGGTATGCAGGCGTTCATGTCCGGTCAGCTCCGCGCCGAAGGCGACATGATGCTGGCCACCAAACTGGGACAACTGTTTTCCATGGGTTCCTGAACAGACCCGTTGTCCAAAAAAAGGCACCTGATGGTGCCTTTTTTATTGGGCGTTCCCTGCCCTGAAGATGGTTTACCCTGTCCCGCGTCAGATGGCGGACGGCATCTACAACCCGCCGTCGTCGAGCGAAGCTTCCGCCAGGCGCAGCAGATCGGGGTTGCGGTTGTCCCGGGTTCCGATGGTTTCGATGTAGTATTCCAGTGATGTCAGCGCATCCGCCAGCGATTCCAGAACCGCCGTTCCCGGGGGCTCTTTCACATCCAGCAGACGGGTCTGGATTGAGCGCGCAATTCGTTCCATAACGTCTGCAGCATCCGGATCACCGATCATCTGCAGCCCGCCCCAGATACTGTGCAGGGTGTTGGGCAGGTTGGCCAGATGGAGTTTGTCGTAGTCGGACTCCACAAACGCGGTGATCGCCCGTTTGGCCAGCGTCAACGCGCTGCGGGCCTCATCACCCACCACAATGGCGGCTTCGTGGAGATAGAGGGAGCCTTCCCGGGCCTCGGGCCGGGCAATGGCCAGCGCGTCGGTTTCCGAGGTTATACCCCTGGTGACCATCTGCTGGACCGCACCCTCGATACTGAGTACGGAGTCCGCCAGTGCGTAGAGTTCACTGTCAGCCGGAAGCGCACCAGCCCGCTCCCAGGTGTCCAGTCGATCGGCCTCATTACGGGCCATATCCGCAAGACGGTTGAGATCCAGCATACTCAGCGTATTCGCGAGCCGTCGCAGCGCATCCGCGATGGTGGAAAGCTCGCTGAGGTCCGGTTCAATGCCCCGCTCAATAATATCGAGCCGGTCCTTGAGCTGGTTCAGTTCATCCTGCAACGCTTCGGACAGGGACTTAAGGACATCCGCGCCAGGCCCATACAGGCGCTTGCGATGGGCCTCCAGCATGGACTCCGGGTAATCCGACGGAGCCAGATTCCAGGCCGACAGGATGCGCTGGACCTCTTCATTGGCGGAACCGCTGCGGTAAAGCAGATACACCAGGTCACGGATAATCGCTTCGTCCAGGGTCCGCCGGGCCGCGGTCCGACCGACATAGACCATATCCCGGCCATAGCGTTCAATGCGCATTAACAGGCGCTTGCGGGCCTGGTTAAAGCCCATGGCCCGGTCCGTCATGGTATCGGCGACCACCGCCACCAGACACCACAACTGTTTCAGCTGACCATCACCACACAGGCGCGCAAAGCCCCGCGCTGCTCTGGCAATCAGTTTTTTGCTGACAACCTCATTCCGTTCCCGAATCACCCCGACCAGCGCCACCTGGAACATCAGGCGCATGCGGCGGGCGTAGGCTTCAAACTCGGCATCGGACAGATCAAGCGGCTGGGCGATAACACCCGCGCAGAAATCCGGCCGCTGGGCAGTATCCAGCTCAAAAAATACGGACTCAGGATGGGGTGTTTCGCCCCGGGCTATCCGGAGTTCGTTGATGACCGGCAGCATCAGCTCGGGGTGGTCTTCCCGCTGCTGGTGGTAATACTCGACGTAGCGGCGAAGTATAAAAAGCGCGGTACTGAGGGTAGTTAGCAGAATGTTCTTATCGTCACTGGCGCCAACGGGCACATCATTGGCCACCGCGACGGCTTCCTTACACAGCAGGGTGCCGCCCCGCAGCTCCACCAGCACAAAGATGCCCCGGAGCTGGTTCAGATAGTCGACACAGTTCTGGAGGTCTTCACCACTCTCGCGGTTCTCCTGGAACCGCTCGAGGCTGGTTTCCGCATGGCGGATGGTCTGTTCGATCTCGCTTTTTACCAGATCGAACGACTGGGACTTCGTCGCAAGTGACGACTGAATCATAAACTGACGCTTCCTGTCTCAGCTTTGCCTGCGCAGCGAATTGCCGTAATACAAGGACTGTTCAATACTTATAACACAAAAACCTGACTGCTCAAGGGCATGCCGGGGGAACCTTCGAGATATCCTAAGCAGTTCTCAGTTCTGTATACAAACCGTTGCCTTCCGGCGTCAGGCCTTGATTTCAAAGGTTTCGCCAGAGTGCTGAGCCCGCGGTTTTCTCCACCAGGTCGAGAAAAGTCTCGTGGGCTTCAGCCTCCTCAACAGACGCACGGACGACGGTCAGCGGCGGTCGCTCCGCGGGTATGCGACGGATGATCTGACCGCCCTCTTCCTCGCCGCTGGCATCCAGCGACAGCGCTGTCTGACCACCGGTAAGCAGCAGGAAAACATCCGCCAGGATCTCGGCGTCCAGCAATGCCCCGTGCAGTTCCCGGTTGCTGTTATCGACGCCGTAGCGCTTACAGAGTGCGTCCAGGCTGTTTTTCTGCCCCGGGTGCTTGCGCCGGGCGACGGCAAGAGTATCGAGCACCGTGCAGTGATCAGCCACCTTGCGCAGCGGTTTGATGCGGGCGAACTCGGCATTGATAAAGCCCACGTCAAACGCGGCGTTATGAATCACCAGCTCCGCACCGTCAATAAAGTCGAGAAACTCCTGGGCAACCTGGTGGAAGCGGGGCTTATCGGCCAGAAACTCGTTGGTTATGCCATGCACCGCAATCGCCTCTGCCTCAACTTCCCGGTCGGGGTTGATGTAGACATGGTAATGACGGCCGGTCAGTTGCCGTTCGATCAGCTCAACACAGCCGATTTCGATGATGCGGTGACCTTCATTGGGATCAATACCGGTGGTTTCGGTATCGAGAACAATCTGTCTCATCAGGTGACTGCCTTTTTCATGTCGGACGCGGCTTTTTCAATGCCCAGGTTGGCCAGCTCGTCGGCCCGCTCATTATCGGGTACGCCGGAGTGCCCCTTGACCCAGTGCCAGGTAACTTCGTGCCGGGCAGCCTGCTCATCCAACGCACGCCACAGATCCTCGTTCTTGACGGGCTTGCGGGCGGCGGTTTTCCAGCCGTTCTTTTTCCAGCCCGCCATCCACTCGCTAATGCCTTTGCGTACATACTGGGAATCGGTGTACAGGTCGACCTGACAGGGGCGAGTCAGCGCTCGCAGGCCTTCGATGGCGGCTTTCAGCTCCATTCGATTGTTGGTGGTGTTCAGCTCACCACCGCACAGCTCTTTTGACCGCCCGCCGTAACGCAGGAGTACGCCCCAGCCGCCAGGCCCCGGGTTGCCCTTGCAGGCGCCGTCAGTATACAGAATGACACGTTTGCTCATATTTGATCCGCTGTCAGCATCCCTCGGTGTTATGACCGGGCTTTTCCCGAAGCCGGGCCTGTCGTGAGGCGCCGAGTGTACCGGCTGATGACAAAGGAATCACCTGGGCCGCGCGCCATGAACGACGCCGGGCGAGCGGTGCACATACCCGCTTGGTGGCGCAGATACAGTAATAGGCACCTAATGGCAGCATTCCCTGGGTCCCGAGATATTGGAGAATGCTGTCGCGCTCCAGCAGACGCCGGTTCTGCACCGGCAGCCGGAAGAAATAGGTGCCGGAGCTTTCAATGGTGCAGTCAAGCAGGGTCAGCCAGTCCTCCATCCGGGAGCGCAGCAGGAAGCGTCCGCCCCACGGGCCCCGTTGCCGCCGGCTCAGGAGATTTCGTATACCCCAGGTGCTGAGCGGATTAAACCCAATCACCAGCAACTGGCCACCACCCCGTAATACACGGGTGGCTTCCCGCAGGACCTGATGGGGCCAGGCTGAGAAGTCGGCACTGTGATGCAGGATAACAAGATCGATTGAGGCGGAGGGTAACGGCAGCTCATCCGGATCGCAGACCACCGTCCCACCCGGAAGACTCGGGTGCCAGTAGGGGGTCGCTACAATATGCTGGGTGTAGTCCGTATCAGTAGCCATCAGGAGACGGTGGCTTAACGCGATATGCAGCTGCCGGGCACCGCCGAGCCCCTGGACATGGGTATTGATACAGGCACGCTGATCGCTCAGCAGAGCCTGACCCAGTGGCAGACGAAACCATCGGTCCATATTACGGTGCGAGGTCCGATAGTCCGGCGTGCGCCGCCGGCGTTGCAGTCTCGCCAGCCAGGGTTGGCGACGTTGCTCTGCCATGTTGATTCTCCATCAGCCTGCGGACTTGCCGGGCCCCGTTGGGCATGGCTCCGCAGATGCTCTATGATAGCAGTGTCATGTCCACACCTGAACCGAGGGCCTTATGCTGAGCATTACACCGATACGGGCATTCTCCGACAACTACATCTGGTGCCTGGCCGACAAGGAGTCCGGCAAAGCACTGATCGTTGACCCGGGGCAGGCTGAGCCGGTGGCCGAATTCCTGGAGCAGCAGGGCCTGACGCTGGACACCATTCTGGTCACCCACCACCACCCGGACCACACCGGGGGCATCAGCGAACTGCAGCAGCGTTTTCAGCCTGAACGGATTATTGCGCCCGCAGGCTCACCCTATACCGGTGGCACCAACACAGTCCATGCCGGTGACGAGGTGGTGTGGCAGACCCTGACCTTTGAGGTGCTCGCCACCCCGGGGCATACCCTGGATCATATTGCGTATTTTTCAGCCGACGACGTGGCCGGCCATCCGGTACTGTTCTGTGGCGATACCCTCTTCGCCTGTGGCTGCGGGCGGCTGTTTGAAGGCACCGCCGGCCAGATGGTTGAGTCCCTGGCCGGACTGCGCAGCCTGCCGGACGACACCCTGGTGTACTGTGCCCATGAATACACCCTCGCCAACCTGCGCTTTGCCCGGGGCTGGCTGCCGGATGATCCCGCCCTTGCCTCCTTTGAAGCCCATTGCCAGACCCTCCGCGATCAGGACAAGCCCACCGTGCCGGTTCTGCTCGGCGATGAAAAACAACGTAATCCCTTCCTGCGCTGGGACGACCCGGCGGTGATTCGGGTAGCCCATACCTACGGTGACAGTCAGGGAATTGTTACCGACAGTGACAGCGGTGTATTTGCGGCAGTACGTCACGGCAAGGACCACTTCTGATCCGGTAGACTGGCAGTCCCAGCCTGGGCCTGATGCCCGGCAGGGACCAGCCGTTGCGCTCCTGTAACACGGGTCACGTTGACCCGGGCAACCGGCACACATAGAATCGCCAACGTTTCCAAGAACCCGATAAGCCCGCTCGGAAGCCAGGGACTACGGCGGGAGTCTGCTACGATTGTCCCGCCACGCAGACTTCCAGGCCCCTTCCGAGCCCTGGATAGTCGATTATGATGGCAAGACGTACCACTACCTTTACCCTTCTTACGCTGTTACTTACCGGCTGCTCATCGACGCCGGCGTGGTTTGGCCAGCATGACGAAGCCGTACTTGATACCCACCAGCAAACGGTCGCCGCCGGTGACGAAGCACTGAAGGACTCCGTGGAAGGCCGTCGTGGTGACGGCACTACCGCTCTGGATGACTCGATTGAACCCTCCCTGAAAAAGGCCGCTGAACGGGCAAGATCCCGCCTGGATTCGGGTCAGCTCGCCGACGGCGAACCGACCGATGAAACACGGGACCTCTGGTCTCGGCTGCGTATCGGGTTCGCCATGGATCACGATCAGGGTGACGAACGGGTACAGCAACAGCTTGACTGGTTTACCCGACATCCCGCCTATATAGAACGGGTGGTCGACCGCGGCCGTCGTTATCTGCATTACATTATCGAAGAGACCGAACGTCGCGGCTTGCCCATGGAATACGCCCTGCTGCCGATTGTGGAAAGCGCGTTTGATCCGTTTGCGTATTCCCACGGGCGCGCTTCCGGGCTCTGGCAGTTTATTCCTGGTACCGGCCGCCACTTTGGCCTGGATCAGAGCTGGTGGCATGACGACCGCCGCGATGTGATCGCCTCCACCAACGCTGCCCTGACCTATCTGGATCAGCTGGCCAAACGCTTTAACGACGACCCTACTCTGGCGCTGGCCGCATACAACAGCGGCGGCGGAACCGTTAACCGTGCGATCCGGCGTAATACCCAGAAGGGTCAGCCCACTGATTACTGGTCGCTGCAGCTGCCCCAGGAAACCCGCCACTACGTGCCCAAGCTGATTGCCCTCGCGCGGATCTTTGATGATCCTGAGGCCTACGGCATCACACTCCCTCCGCTGGAAGACGAGCCCTACTTCGAGGTCGTGGAAACCGGTGGCCAGATCGACCTGGCCCATGCCGCAGAGCTGGCCGGCGTTGATGTGGATGAGATCTATCTGCTTAACCCGTCCTACAATCGCTGGGCGACCCGGCCGGATGGCCCCCATCGTCTGCTGGTTCCCGTCGCAAGCGCCGGCAAGTTCCGTCAGGGCATTGCCGCCATGGACCCCGCCAGCCGGGTATCCTGGACCAACTATCAGGTCCGGTCCGGCGACAACCTGGGCGCCATTGCCCGTCAGCACGGCACCACGCCATCGGTATTGAAGGAAGTAAACAAGCTCAACAGCGACCTGATCCGTGTGGGCCAGCAACTGCTGATTCCCTCCGCCCGGGCTGACCAGAACAGCTACAGCCTGAGCCAGAACCAGCGCATCAGCCGCAAACAGGAAAATGCCGGCAGGAACAGTGATGGTGCCCGGGTTGAGCATGTCGTTGCCCGGGGCGATACCTTCTGGGACATTGCCCGGGAGCACGGCATAAGTGTACGCCAGGTGGCGGCCTGGAACGGCATGGCGCCAGGGGATCCGCTGGTTCCCGGTCGCAAGCTGGTGATCTGGTCGAAAAACGCCAGCGCAAGCCCGACATCCACGGTGGCATCCAATAACCGTTCCGGCATGGTTCGCAAGGTGGGCTACCGGGTCCGCCAAGGCGATTCGCTGGCCGCCATTGCCAATCGGTTCGCGGTCAACGTTCGTGATATCGCCGCGTGGAATGACCTGAACACCTCCCGTTATCTCCATCCCGGGCAGAGTCTGGTACTTTACGTAGATGTACGGAACAGTCCCTGATTTTTCCGGTCGAAGGGTGTCGAAACAGATCCAGAAAGGGATTCTGAAAGTTCCAGAGGCTGCCTTAAAGGCAGCCTTTATCACTGACAACGGGTACAGAAACATTATGGCCAGCCCAAGGATTTTTCGTGTTTCCTCGTGCGTTCTGCTTCTGGGCACCCTCAGCC
>CAYMQO010000061.1:1895-9107 GCA_964392405.1 uncultured Marinobacter sp. | reverse complement strand
TCGTTGAAGCGTACCGCCTTACCTTCGCTGGAGAACAGCATGACTTCTGCGCTGCCGTCGGTAATAGCGGCGCCGATCAGGGTGTCGCCTTCGTCCAGGCTCAGGGCGATCAGGCCACTGGTGCGTGGCCGGGAGAAGCTCGGCAATGCAGTCTTCTTGACCACCCCGGCCGAGGTCGCCATCAACACAAACTGGTTTTCCGGATAGTCCTTCACCGGCAGGAAGGTGGTAATACGTTCACCTTCATCCAGCGGCAGGATATTCACCATGGGCCGCCCGCGGGAACCGCGGCTGCCCCGGGGTATCTCAAACACGCGCAACCAGTAGACCTTGCCCCGGTTGGAGAAGCACAGGATGGTGTCGTGGGAATTGGCGACCAGCAGCTTCTCAATGAAGTCTTCATCCTTCATGGCGGTGGCTGCCTTACCCCGGCCGCCACGGCGCTGGGCCTGATAGTCTTCCACTGCCTGGGTCTTGGCATAACCGCTGTGGGAAATGGTGACCACCAGGTCTTCTTCATCAATCAGGTCGGCCACGGTCAGATCGCGGCGGGAGCTGACAATCTCGGTACGGCGCTCATCGCCATATTCTTCGACAACGGCGGCAAGTTCGTCGCGGATGACCTGCAGCAGACGCTCCGGGCTCCGGAGTATTTCCAGCAGCTCAGCGATCTTCTCGATGATTTCCCGGTATTCGTTCTGGAGTTTTTCGGTTTCCAGCCCGGTCAGGCGGTGCAGCCGCAGATCCAGTATGGCCTGGGCCTGCTCCGGGGACAGGTGATAGACCCCGTCCCGCAGCCCGTAAATCTCTGGCAGGTCGTCCGGACGGCAGGCGTCATCACCGGCACGCTCCAGCATGGCCAGCACGCCACCCGGTGCCCAGCCCTTCTCCATGAGCTTTTCCCTGGCTTCCGTGGCTGACGGCGATGCCTTGATAAGCTCGATGATCTCGTCAATGTTGGCCAGCGCAACGGTCAGGCCTTCCAGAATGTGGCCCCGCTCGCGCGCCTTGCGCAGTTCATAAATGGTACGGCGGGTGACCACTTCCCGACGGTGCCGAACGAAAGCGTCCAGCATTTCCTTCAGGTTCAGGATCTTGGGTTCGCCATTGATCAGCGCGACCATGTTGATGCCGAACACCGTTTCGAGCTGGGTCTGGGCAAACAGGTTGTTGACGATCACGTCCGGGTTTTCACCCCGGCGCAGCTCGATCACTACCCGAATGCCTTCCTTATTGGACTCATCCCGCAGTTCGGTGATGCCTTCCAGCCGCTTTTCTTTCACCAGCTCGGCAATTTTCTCAATCAGCCGGGCCTTGTTCAGCTGATACGGAAGCTCGGTGATGATGATGGCGTCACGGCCGGTCTTCTTGTCGTGTTCGATCTCGTGGCGGGCACGGATGTAAATGCGGCCCCGGCCTGTACGGTAGGCTTCAACAATGCCGGCACGGCCGTTGATGATGCCCTGGGTGGGGAAATCCGGCCCCGGAATCACGTCCATCAGCTCGTCGATGGTAGTGTCCGGGTTGTCGATCAGGGCCAGACAGCCTTCGACCACTTCTCTCAGGTTGTGGGGCGGGATGTTGGTGGCCATGCCCACAGCAATCCCTGAAGAACCATTCACCAGCAGGTTCGGCACCCGGGTGGGCAACACATCGGGAATACGCTCGGTGCCGTCGTAGTTATCGACGAAATCGACGGTTTCCTTGTCCAGATCCGCCAGCAGCGAGTGGGCGATCTTTTCCATGCGGATTTCGGTATACCGCATGGCGGCCGCGTTATCGCCATCGATGGAGCCAAAGTTACCCTGACCGTCTACCAGCGGATACCGCAGGGAGAAGGGCTGAGCCATCCTGACGATGGTGTTGTAGACTGCAGAGTCGCCGTGGGGGTGGTACTTACCAATGACGTCGCCCACCACACGGGCGGACTTCTTGTACCCTTTGTTCCAATCGTTACCCAGCTCAGACATGGCGAAGAGCACACGCCGATGCACAGGCTTGAGGCCATCACGTACATCGGGCAGTGCCCGGCCAACGATGACGCTCATGGCGTAGTCCAGGTAGGACTGCTTGAGTTCATCTTCGATATTGACCGGCAGGATCTCTTTGGCTAACTCACCCATCGAGAATGGTTCCTTTGAAATTTCTGGAAGTCGTTTTGATCGTTATAAACAAGCGTTCGATGTTACCACATTCGCGTGAACGGCTCAGTCAAAAACCACGGTCTTGTTTTCGTGGGTGATCACCCGGTCCTCCACATGAGCCCGCAAGCCCCGGGCCAGAACGTTCTTTTCAACGTCCTTGCCCAGCCGGACCATATCCCCGATTGCGTCGCTGTGACTGATGCGGATCACGTCCTGCTCGATGATGGGACCCTCGTCCAGATCCTGGGTGACGTAATGGCAGGTAGCGCCAATCAGCTTGACGCCCCGGCTGTAGGCCTGATGGTAGGGCCGGGCACCGGCGAAGGAAGGCAGGAAGGAATGGTGGATGTTGATCACCTTGCCCGCGTACTTCTCACACAGGGATGGCGGCAGGATCTGCATGTATCTGGCCAGCACAATGACGTCAGCCTGGTAACTCTGGAACAGACCGTCGATTTCATCGAAGGCTTCAGCCTTGTTTTCCCGGCTCACGGGAATGTAGTGGTAGGGAATCTCGTGCCACTCCACCATGCGGCGCAGATCCTCATGGTTAGAAATCACCGCGACAATGTCCACATTGAGTTCCCCGCTGTGCCAGCGGTGTAGCAGATCGGCGACGCAATGGGACTCCTTGCTGCCCATCAGCACCACTTTCTTGGGGCGGGCGGAATCGGCGACGTGCCACTTCATGTCGAACTCCCGGGCGATGGGTTCGAACGCTGCGCGGAACTGATCCAGACCAAACGGAATGGAACTGGCCTTGATCTCATGGCGCATGAAGAACCACCCGGTCTGACTGTCAGAGTGGTGACTGGCCTCGGTGATCCAGCCGTTATAGGTAGACAAGAAATTACTGACTTTTGCGACAATACCTACCCGGTCCGGGCAGGAAATCACCAGACGGTATGTGTGCTCCATGAACCTGTCCTGTAGTACAACTGGGAGATGCGGCGCCCGGTTTCACGCTAGCGGTCGGCGCAACAGAAAATGACCAGCTATCATAGCGTAAACCGTAACCGGAGCGAAGTTGCTGACGTCAGTTTCGCTGCACAGTCAACGTCCAAGGAGTTTCCATGACCAGGATTTGCTGGTACCACCGAGCCATTTCGCTGTTCCTGCTCAGTCTGATCACCGGGATTGCCTGTGCCCAGGCCATTCTCGAAGGCGAACGCCATCACCCCGCCCCCGGTGAGTACGGCATGGTCGCTACCAGCCATCCCCACGCCACTGAGGTGGCACTGGAAGTGCTGAAAGCCGGAGGCAATGCCGTAGATGCTGCTGTTACCGCCGGGTTCGCGCTGGCCGTGACCCAGCCTCGCTCTGGCAACATCGGCGGTGGTGGCTTCCTGCTTTATGCACCCGGGGATGACGGCCCGGTCAAGGCTATTGATTACCGGGAAACCGCCCCGGCCGCCGCTACCGAAACCATGTTCCAGAACGCCGCTGGCGAGGTCGTGCCCGAACTCAGCCGCTTCAGCCATCAGGCCGCCGGCGTACCGGGGACCGTCGCCGGGCTGGCACTGGCGCTGGAGCAATACGGAACCATCACTCTGGCGGAAGCGCTGGCCCCGGCTATCCGTCTCGCCCGGGACGGGTTTGAGGTGCCCCACCGGTTTACCGAAGGTCTGGAGCAGGCCCGGGACCGGTTGATTCGCTGGCCTGCCACCCGCGCCACCTTCTACGACGATGACGGGCAACCGCCCCGCCCTGGCGATCTTTTCCGGCAGCCGGAACTGGCCGCCACCCTACAGCGCATCGCCGACCATGGCATCTCGGATTTCTACGAAGGAGAAACCGCCCGGTTGATTGTTGAGGAAATGGCCCGGGGCGGCGGTCTGATCACCCTGGCGGACCTTGCCGGGTACCAGCCGGTGATCCGGGAGCCGGTTCGCGGCACTTACCGGGGGTTCGAGGTTTTTTCCATGTCACCTCCGAGCTCCGGCGGCGCCCATATTGTGCAGATTCTCAATATCCTGGAAGCCTATCCCATCGGCGATTATGGCCATAATTCGGCCCGGACCATTCACCTGATGGCAGAGGCCATGAAACGGGCTTACGCCGACCGCGGCGAGTACCTGGGGGATACGGATTATGTCGAGGTGCCACTGGCCGGTATTATCGACAAGGATTATGCCGCTGAGCTACGCCAGCAGATCCATCCCGATCAGGCCACGCCGTCTGAACAGATAGGCCCGGGCAATCCCCTGCCTTATGAAAGCAACGAGACCACACACTTCTCCATTGTCGACCAGTGGGGCAACGCGGTTTCAAACACTTACACCATTAACTTCAGCTACGGCTCAGGTATTACGGTTACCGGCGCGGGCTTCCTGCTGAACAACGAAATGGACGATTTCAGCGCGCGGCCGGGGGAACCCAACGCCTACGGCCTGATTGGCGGTGAAGCGAACCGTATTGAACCCGGCAAGCGCATGCTCAGTTCCATGTCGCCCACCATCGTCCGCCAGGACGGCCGGAATTATCTGGTCACCGGCAGCCCGGGCGGTTCACGGATTATCACAACCACGCTGCAGGTGATCATGAATGTGATTGACCATGGCATGAATATCCAGACCGCGGTTGAGGCACCCCGGGTGCATCATCAATGGCTGCCGGATGAGATCCGCGTCGAACAGGGCATCAGCCCGGACACCATTGATCTGCTCGAAGCCATGGGCCACAAGGTGGAACCCCGTGCAGCCATGGGTGCCATCCAGAGCATTGTTATTGACGAGGAGGGACGCCTGTGGGGCGCGGCTGACCCGCGCCGCAGCACTTCCAGCGCCCGGGGCTACTGAGCCAGTTGCTCCAGAGCCCTGCGAACACCGGCCGGGATGGGCACCGGCCGGTCCGTTTCCCGATTGACAAACACATGTACAAAACGCCCCAGGGCGCACGCCTGGTCTTCCCCCAGGCGAAAAATGCCGATGTTGTAGGTCACCGAACTGTTACCCAGCTTGTCGACCCGTAAACCTGCCTCGATCTTTTCCGGATAGGCCACCGGACTGAAATAATCGCAGGATGAACTCACCACATACGCAATTTCCTGTCCCTGATGGATATCCAGCCCGCCCCGCTCGATCAGATAACGGTTTACGCAGGTGTCAAACCACGCGTAATAGGTAACATTATTGACGTGGCCATACAGGTCATTGTCGGCCCAACGGGTGGTAATGGCGTCAAACACCGGAAACAGACTCCGGTGCCGGTTAGGTTGTTCTCTGGTCATGAAGAGTTCCGTTGAGTTTGTCGGTCTTATGCATGAGGCGTCACGCTACGGTGGGAAGCCCTGGAGCGTGGCTTTACAGGTAAACGTATTCGCGCCATTCTAACCTTTAACAGTTCCGGGCAAAAATGGTGGGTATGAGAAGAGTCAGGGTACTATTTCATCTGGCGTTACTATCAGGTGCACTATTGACGGGAGCGGCCCTGGCCGATGCCGACCGGGAAATCATCCGCGCAGCTTTTATTGAGTTCCCGCCCCTGGCCTTCACCAATGAACAAGGCCAGGCTGAGGGCAGCTTTATCGATCTGACGGAAAAGATTGCCCGGAGGGCCGGTTACCAGGTGAACTGGCAGGAGCTCCCTATCGGCCGGGTCTATCTTTACCTGGAGCAGGGCATCATCGACCTCTGGCCGGGCTCTGCAAGTGTTCCGGAGCTGGCGCCCTATACCCGTGAAACCAACTTCCTGCCCGGTACGATCCGCCTCAATGCCTATCATCTGGACGATACACCACCGGCCTACGAGCTGGAGGATCTGCAGGGCAGCCGGCTGATCCTGATCCGTGGTTACACTTACTTTGGTCTTCTGGAGTCCCTGAAGGCAGACCCCGAAACCTTTATCACCGTGGCGCCGGACCATCGTTCCGCCATCCGTATGCTGAGGTACCGTCGCGGTGACTATCTGGTCAACTTCCAGGCACCGATGGATGCCCTGCTGGCACAGTCGCCCATGGACACCCTCACCTATAACAACCTGTTGAGCTGGCCACTGAACTTTGTTTTTTCAGCCTCTGCCCCGGGTACTGAAACCATGATCCTGGATTTCAACCGGGCCTGGATCGAGTTACAGGCCGAAGGGGTAAAACCTCTGGCCGGTCTCGATCAACCTTAGGTTCTGCAGGCAAAAAAAACCCCGGCTCAGGGCCGGGGTTCCACATCAGGCTGGTCGTTTAACGACTGGCCACGTTACGGACGCCACTGCCCGGAGGCGTACAGGTGAAGGTCACGGACGAATCCTGTGAACTGACCTGATCCAGCAACTGGCTGCGGGTCAGCGACGGAGTCGCCCGGTCGCCCGGTACGAACTTCTGGTTGGCGTTGAAGACCCAGCGACGGCTCTGGCCATCCAGCACGGCGGTTGCGATCAGGTCACACTCCGGCCGCGGATTGGTAACCAGAGCCCGCTCGATGAGCAGATCCAGACGTCCCTGTATATCCGACCGGTTCCGGTTATCCGGATTCAGGGTGACCTGCTGGCCGACGATGGGGTTCATTTCCGACGGGAACGCCAGCGCCAGGTCCTGAACCAGCAGACGACGACGCTCACCCAGCAGCAGGAACACCGGCGCACTCAGGAAGTTGTTCACCGAGCCGGAAGCACCCTGGTTGTCATAGCCGAAGCCACGAATCTGGGGGCCGGTTCTGGGCCGGTCAAGGCCGTTCTTGGTGAACATGCCAACCTTCTGGTACATGTTACGCAGGTGAGGGATTTTCATATCCTCGTCTACGTCGCCGCCCTCTACCGACATGGTGCCATCGGTACCGAACATGCCCCGGTCCGGATCCAGCACGTGACAGCCATTACAGTTAGTCACGAAGTCAGAAGTAACGGTGTTGTAGATTTCCAGCGCTTCCTGCAGCCGCGGGCTGAGGCTGTTGTCCAGCGCCGCAATGGGGTTCGGCGGATAGGTCAGCTCCAGCGCAAATTCTGCAAACTGGGTCATTTCCGCATCGGTCAGCTCACGGTCACGGCGCAGCAGGCCAGTCATCGCTTCGTTGAACTCCTTGAAGGCTGCCAGTTCCAGGCTCTCACCACGCTGGCGGTTCTCACCCGTACGGTCACC
>CAYMQO010000061.1:0-1795 GCA_964392405.1 uncultured Marinobacter sp. | reverse complement strand
GGTGTCGTAACGCACCAGCTTGCTGGAACCCATGGCGGCCAGGAACAACTGATTGCCATCTGAGCTCACAGCCATTTCAAGCGGAGTGGCAACTGCCCTTTCCTTCTCAGACGCGGTACCCAGCTCGGTGGTGTAGTCAATGTGCTTGTTCAGGTGACGGGGCTGGGCGTTGTTGCCATCGACCACCGTAATTCGGGTCTGAACAAAGTTGCCGTTAACCGTGGTGGCGTTCGACCCTGGCCCTTCAAAACGGGTCAGGTTATTCGCCTCCTGGTTGGAGACGTAGACCTTGCCGTTGCGTGGGTTAACCGCAAGATTGAACAGCGTGGTGCCGACCCCTGAGGTGCGGGAGGCTACCCGGGGCAGAGAACCGGAAGTGTCGATTTCGAACACATCATAGTCTGGCAGCTCCAGCTTGATGTACTCGTTCCACGCACGGGGCGCTACGCCACGCAGAGGATCACCAGGACCCATCCAGTTCCGGCCGTCGAACTGGACAATCAGGCCGGTACGCGGCGGCGCCGTGCCGTCAATTCCACGCAGCGGGCCCGGCTTGTCCAGACCACCGTTGGGGATTTCCTCGTCGATGACCGTGGTGCGGTTACCGGAATTGAACACCGCGGTGTACACCTTGCTGCCATCGGCGCTGCGGGCCAGGCCACGAAGGGTGTCACCAAACATATTGAGAATGGTGGCGGGTTCACCACCCAGCTGGAAGCCGGGGTTGCTGGCGTCGAATACCCAGACGTCGGCGCGGCCAATACCGGGAGTGGTCAGCTGCGGATCAAAGGGTACGTTCTGGCCACGGTGTGCAGCCGTGATAAAGGCCCACTTGTCGTTTTCACCGGCAAACACGATATCCCTGGGCTCGTCACCGACCAGCAGCGTGTTATGCAGGCGCGCAGGCGACGCAGACACATCAATGATGCTGACGCTGTCTGACAGGTGATTGACCACCCACAGTTCGCTGTCATTACGCAGTGCGACTGCAACAGGCTCCATGCCCACCGGGATCGTCTCGACGGCTACGGGAGTCTGGCCAGACACATCAAAGACCTGCACGGTGTTGTCGGGGGTGTTGACCACATAAAGACGCTCGCCATCCGACGACAGCGCCATGGGCCGTACGTGACCCGACTCGAAGGTTACAAAGTCGCCGGCGGAAGGCATGGGCTCGTTGTCGCCGCCCGGGTTGCCCGGATCACCTGGATCACCGGGGTCACCTGGATCGCCGGGGTCGCCCGGATCACCCGGATTGCCGCCGTTCCCTGAGCCCTCGAGCAATATGCTGCCCAGGGCGGCCCGCTCCAGGAAGCCGGAAGCGTTGATGGCGAACTGAAGATAGATCTGCTCCTGTCCGGAAACAACATCGCTGAGGTCCACCGTTACCACGCCGGAGCCACTGCTGACAGACTGAACCGCACGGAAGGTACTGCCGTCGGTCGACACCAGTGCCGTCAGAGCTTCGCCCTGATCAAAGCCGGTAATATCGCGATAGAAGGAAAGGGTCAGGTCGTCGGCACCGTTGACATTAATGGGGCCGGAGCGGACCAGGGTCTGTGTGGAGCCACCACCACGCATGGAGATCTCTCCGGCGGACATGGTGTACACCCGGCCCTGATCAGAAAAGGCGCCAAGACCATTGGCAAAGTTTTCCTCGAACAGGACGGCTGCCTGCGCACTGACTGAGGCCATTGCAAAAGCAAGCCCCGATATCAGATACCGGCCTTTCGGAACGCGCGCCCTGCCGAGCGGTCGTATGGTTTTCTTATTCATTCGAACTCTCCATTGAACT
>CAYMQO010000060.1:0-9143 GCA_964392405.1 uncultured Marinobacter sp. | reverse complement strand
TTTGGTAGGACCAGGCAGATTTGAACTGCCGACCTCTGCCATGTCAAGGCAGCGCTCTAACCAACTGAGCTATGGTCCTGTATTCGACGGGGTGGAAATATACTGATCCTGGCCCGATTGGTCAACTGTTTCCCCGGACTTTTTTACGGGTCAGCGCCGGTGGGCTGCGCGGATGCGGGAGATTCGCCGGGCACGGGCGGATTTCCGTAGCCAGTTGCGGATTACCCGTGACAGTACTGTCCAGCGGTTGATCAGCAGCGCCAGCAGAATGACGCCACAACCGGAGATCTGCATCGGGCTCATGGTCTGCGCGAACCAGACCCAGGCCAGCATCGCCACCCAGACTGGCTCAAGAATCAGGATCACAACCCCATGGCTGTTGAACGACAGGCTCTGGGCGTAGGTCTGTAGCAGAAACCGGAACGCCGTGCCAATGGTTGCGCTGCCCACCAGCCACCAGAACATGGGGCCGGTAAAGTTGCTGAAAGTGGGCTGCCATTCTTCAAACAGCAGTGAAATCACCGCGGTCAGTACGCCGGCGGTGGTCATGCTGAGCGTGGTCAGAGGCAGGGCGGGTACTCTTTCCTTGACCACCTGCACACCATCGCGGGTGATTACGGTCCGGGTGTTCGCCGTGCGGGAGGTGAGGATATAGGACATCGCGAAGATCAGGGCCGCCACCACGAACAGCATCTGCCCTGGTTCGGGCCGGAAGCCATTCTCCAGTGACAGCAGGGCGAGACCGCAAACCGCAACGGGAATGGCGAGCCAGGTGCTTAATGGCTGCGGTTCCTTAAAGAATACCCGTGCGATGGCTGGCACGATAACTACGGACAGGCTGCTGATAAAGGCCGCTTCACCCAGGTTGACGCCCAGCCAGATTCCCACGACCCAGCAGCTCATGGCGGATCCAAACACCAGACCGACCCGGGCGCCACGCAACGTCTGGCGTAACCCCAGCCGTGGTAATTGATGGCGGGCAAACATGGCGAGAATGGCGCCTGCCATCAGGAAACGCATGGCCATAAACAGCAGCGGCGGCATCAGCAGCACGGCTTCCTTGGAAAAAGCCCAGCTGACAGCCGCCACCAGGGTGACCGCGACCAGTAACAGGTCCGATTTATGGGAATCAGAAAGCGCCATGAAAGAAAAACATCCGGGATCAGGGCCCGAAGTTTAGCATGCGTATCACGTCCGGCCTATCATGGCGCCGCAAGGTGAGTCGTCGAGTTGTACGTATACCAGCTTCAGAATCCGCAGCTCACCGGCTCAGAACCAGCCTTCATCCTCAATCGCCTCGAATTCAAAGCGGAGATGTACGTCGTCCGCCACCATCAGTGGATCCAGCGCGTAGGTCATGCCCCATTCACTGCGCTTGATGGTCGTGCTGGCAGAGATGCCCAGGGTGTATTCCTTGTGGCCGATGGGGTAATCCGCGGCCTTGTTCAGCGTGACATCCAGTGTTACCGGACGGGTCTGACCCAGCAGTGTCAGATCGCCGGTCAGATTACCGGTCCGCTCGCCGGTGGATTCGAAACCGGTTACTTCAAAGGTGATATCCGGATACCGGTCACTGTGCAGGAAATCCTTCTTGCGCAGATGCTCGTCGCGCTTGTCATGATTGGAAAAGACACTGCCGCTTCTGATCACCACCTTCCCTGACGGCACGGTCCCGGCTTCCTGATCGTATTCGAACTGCCCTTTGCCTTCGAGAAACAGGCCGATCACTGAGGCATAGCCCAGATGGTCCACCTCAAACGTAATTGACAGATGTTCGTCATCAATCTTGTAGCTGCGGGGCTCGGCGGCAGCGCCGATCGAGGTAAGCGCCAGCCCGCAAGCCGCTATGCCGAGGGCGAGAGTGCTGACTGTGTTCCTTGAGCGTTGCATCACAATCTCCTTATGTTCCTGTTCCGGTACAAGTACCGGATATCCAGGGCAAATGATCCCGTCAACAGGGCCAGCGCCAATAACAGCGCAGCGTGGCCCAACAGATCTGGTATGAAGGGTAGCAGTGCCGCCATCAGGGTGACCAGTTGCCACACGCAGATGGTTTTCCGGCGGAAGCTGTCTGGCAGAGGTTCATTGAGCCACCTCCAGCGCCAGCCCGCCATGACAAAGCCGTAACGCATCAGGCCTATTAGCAAGACCCAGGGCCCGGCCTTGCCAGACACCACGACGGCGAAACAGAGTACGAGAATGAAAAACGCGTCCAGCTCCATATCGAAGCGGGCGCCGAAGGCACTGGCGGTATGGGTACGGCGGGCCACAAAACCATCGGCGCCGTCCATGCCCAGGGCCAGGAGGCAGAGCAGGGCGTATGGCCAGGCGAGTACCTGCAGAGACGCCGGCGTGCCGGTGAGGCTGGCCAGGAAAAGCACCAGAACCGCCCTGGCCAGGGTAATCCGGTCAGCCGGTCCGAAGCGGCAGGCATAGGCACTTAGGCCAGCGACAATGGTCAGACCAAGGCTGATGTAGAGCACAACAGCCATAACCACGGTGGCCGCCGACAGCGGGCTCACACTGTGGGTGACCCCAAGCAGGCCGGCGAGGATGACAGCGCCCAGGGACAGTTCAGTCCCCGGCCACAGGAAGGGAGTGCGATGTGTCGGCAACAAGTCCATAGCCCTGATCCATCGTCATCTATACTGTTACGGTTCAGCACGACCGTCACGGTGAGCGAATTTTTTATCCGCCACCGGGAATATTGTCAGCATGGAGTGTGTATGAATTCGCCGTCAAGGGAAATGTCACCGGCTTTCTGGTCTTTTGGAAATGGTCGCGGCGAGATCGCCCCCGGCCAGGTCAATCACGGTCATCACGACCCTTCTTCCCTGGTGGAGCTGGAGACGGTCTACAGCGCCATCAGTCGCGGCACCGAGTCCCTGGTGTTCAGCGGCCAGATCCCGGAATCCGAACATCAACGTATGCGGGCCCCCTTTCAGCAGGGCGACTTTCCGGGCCCGGTTCGCTACGGCTATATGAACGTGGGCCGAATCGTCGCCGGCTTGCCGGGGGCAGAGGGCCGCTACGGTTTTTGCCTGTTTCCCCACCAGCGCCGCTACCGGGTACCCGCTGAAGCGGTCACATTAATACCCGAGGATGTGCCGCCGGCCCGGGCCGTGCTGGCAGCCAATCTTGAAACCGCCATTAACGGCCTGTGGGACGGCGAGCCCCTGGTCGGCGATCGCATTGCTGTGGTGGGCTGTGGCGTTGTGGGTTGCCTGGTGGCGTGGCTCGCCCGGGCCATACCGGGTGTGCGAGTCAATGCCGTGGACCCGGACCCCCGGCGCGAAGCTGTGCTGACGGCTCTTGGTATGGATTGGACGGCCGAGTCGTCCCGGGAGGATCATGACCTTGTGTTTCATACCAGCGGTTCTCCGACCGGGCTGGAAACCGCACTGGCGCTGGCGGGCAACGAAGCCCGCCTTGTTGAAATGAGCTGGTATGGAAAAGCCGCCGTTTCGGTAAATCTCGGTGGCAGTTTCCACTCCCGGCGCCTGACCCTGCGTTCCAGCCAGGTAGGCCAGTTGAGTCCACGACAATTGCCCCGCTGGAGCCATGGCGATCGCCTGAAACTGGCCCTGCAACTGCTGACTGATCCTGCTCTGGATCATCTGATCACCGGCGAGAGCGACTTTGACGAGCTGCCGTCCGTCATGGCGGAGCTGGCTGCTGGTCATACCGGGGCACTCTGCCACCGAATCCGTTACACCTGAAACAGGAGAGTCATTTTGTACAGCCTTACCGTTCGCGATAGCGTAATGATTGCTCACAGCTTTACCGGCGAGGTCTTTGGTCCGGCCCAGAAACTTCATGGCGCCACCTACGTGGTGGACGTGACTTTTGAGCGCCCTGAATTGGACAGCCACGACCTGGTGGTGGATATAGGGCTGGCCAGCGAGGTGCTCGGCAAGGTACTGGCCCCGATCAATATGCAGAACCTGGACGAACTTCCGGTTTTCGAGGGGCACAACACCACGACCGAGTTCATGGCCCGTTACGTGTTCGACCAGATGGCCGCAGCCATTCGTGCAGGCGAACTGGGCGATGGCGCAAAGGCCCTGTCAGCGCTGAAAGTGACCCTGGCGGAATCCCATGTGGCCTGGGCCAGTTACCGTGGCGAACTCTGACTACTGGTTTCTCGTCCCCGGCGACCCTGAACAGCGCACCGGCGGTTACGGCTATGTCCGCGAGGTGGTCGCGGGGCTTCGTCAGCTAGGGCGGGACGTCCGGCTTCAGGGATTAGAGGGCCACTTTCCCATGGCGGATGACGTCGCCCGGCAAGCTCTTGGCGCGGCTCTGCAGGCACTTCCGGAACAGTCCACCGTTGTCGTCGACGGGCTCGCCCTCTGTGGTTGCCCGGAGGTTGCTGAAGAGCACGGCCGTCGTTTGCAACTGGTGGCACTGGTTCACCACCCGCTGGCGGATGAAACCGGACTGAGCCGGCAGCAACAGGAACACTTCCGTCAGACCGAACGGCGGGCCCAGGCGGCAGCGACAGCGGTAATAACCACCAGCGAAACCACGGCCCGACGGTTAACGGAGTTTGATGTTCCGCCGGCGAAGGTTCGGACGATTCTGCCGGGCGTTCATCGGCCCGCGCCCGTCGACTCCCGGGAACAGGGCAGCAAACGCCGGCAATTGCGGATTCTCTGCGTTGCACACCTGTCTCCCCGTAAAGGCCAAGTGGATCTGGTTCAGGCTCTGGCCAGGGTAAAAGCCGGCGACTGGGTGTGTGATCTGGTGGGCTCCCCTGACCGGGACCCCGACTACGCTGCGCAAGTCCGCGAGCGGATCGCTGAGCTGGGCCTGGGTGAATCTGTTCACCTGGCGGGCGAACTGTCCGAGCCAGAGCTCAGGCAGGCCTTTCGAAGCGCTGATCTTTTTGTGCTGCCTTCCCATTACGAAGGCTACGGCATGGTTATCGATGAAGCCCTGGCCTACGGGTTGGCGGTCGTTTCCTCGGACGGCGGCGCGCTGGCAGCTACGGCCAGCCGCCCCGGTTGCGTTACCTACTTGGCGGGGGATGTCGCCGCCCTTGCGAGACTGGTCCAGGAGCGGGTAGAGAAGCCGGCGCTACTCCGGCAACAGCAAATGGCGGCCGGTCAGAGCGCAGCGGATTTGCGAAGCTGGAGCCAGTGCGCCGGGGAGTTTGATGACGCCTTACAGTCACTGGACAGCTGCCAACTGGACGCCACCCACTTCTCCAGGACCTGGCTACAGATGCGGGAGCCGGCGGATCACCAGGCCCGGGATAAACAACTGACGGCGCAGATGGTTGCCTGGCTGAGCCACCATAAATCAGAGCTGGTGATCGCCGATATTGGTGCCGGTCGCGGCTCCAACAGCCGTTATTTTCAGGGCAGGTTCCCGCCGGCGTTAGCGGACCGATGCCGGTGGCATCTGTTTGATCAGGATGCGGAACTGTTAAGTACCATCGACGCCGGTCCACGCCTTCACCTGCACCCAGACCGCCTCGAGTCAAAGGACCTTGACCAACGCCTGCCAAAACCCTTGCACCTGATCACCGCGTCCGCATTGATCGACCTGGTCTCCAGGCCCTGGCTGGAAGCACTGGCGCAGGCGGCTGCAGCCCGGTCGGCGGCGGTACTAGTGGCGCTTTCCTACGCTGGCAGGTTTCGGTTATCGCCCGCCCATCCCCAGGATGCTGCGCTGCTTGCATTGGTCAATCAGCATCAGCATGGAGACAAGGGCACAGGTGCCGCCTGTGGGCCCGACGCAAGCGACGTTCTGGCGGGTGCGCTGCAGAAGCGCGGATACCAGGTTGAGCAGAGGCCCAGCCGCTGGACTCTGGATCATCATCAGCGGCCCCTGCAGGTCACGCTTATGGAAGGATGGATAGCGGCTGCCCGGGAGCAGGTTCATAATAGAGCCGCTGTGCTATCGACGGACTGGCTGGATGACTGGCTGAATCGCCGCCTGGTGCAGGCAGAGAAGGGCACACTGGTAATCGAAGTGGACCATATGGACCTATCCGGAGTACCGCCATTGTGATTAAGCCGTCAGGCCGCCAGTCGGTCTGGTTACGCTGGGGGCTGGCTTTGCTGACGCTGGCGCTGGTGCTCTGGCTGGTGGAGCCTGCCGATGTGGGTGAGCGTCTGAAAGCCGTGCAGTGGCCGTGGCTGCTGCTGGCGTTGGCGATAACGCCGGTTCAGGTGCTGCTTTCCGCCTGGCGCTGGCGGTTCACCGTAGGCCGTCTCGGCGGCCGCCTGCCCTTGGGTTATGCAGTCCGGGAGTACTATGTGACCACGCTGGTCAACCAACTGGTGCCGGGCGGAGTGGTCGGGGATGCCGGCCGGGCGCTGCGCTACCGGCAGCGCATGCCATCCACGGCGCTGGCCATCCATGGCGTCATGATAGAGCGGCTGTCGGGTCAGTTGCTGTTAGTGCTGGTTGGCCTCCTGCTGGTGGTGGTCTGGTTACCATTGCCTATGCCCACCAGACCGGCCCTGGTTCTGGTGCCAGGCGCGCTGGTGGCCATTTTACTGATCTGGTCCCTGGCCCAGTCGCCGGTGGTTGCCCGCTGGTGGTCCGGGTTCAGTCAGCATGTAAGAACGGCGCTGTTCAGTCACGCCGCGTGGCCGGTTCAGTTTATCTCTTCATTACTGGTCATCAGCAGCTATCTGGCGGTGTTCTGGTGCCTGGCCATGGGCCTCGGGCTGCCGGTAGCCGTCGATGATGTCGGCCTGTTGCTGGCCTTGTGCACTATCTTATTGATGTCCATGACCATACCTCTAACCGTGGCAGGGTGGGGCGTGCGGGAAGGGACCGCTGCCATGCTCTGGCCCCTTGCAGGAATGGATGCGGAAAGCGGAATGGCGCTGGCGGTCTGTTATGGCTTGCTGGTGCTGGTGTCTGCGCTGCCGGGCGCGCTGTTTCTGGTTAACGGGGAACGTCGAGCGCCAGATCAAACAGCATATCACTGCCCAGATTGACCATGCGCGCCTGAGGGCGCAGGGCATCCCGCAGACTGTCAATTTCCGGCAGCGAGAACGCCGGCTGGCCGCTGCCAATAATCATCGGCGCCACCAGCACATGCAGGCGGTCCACCAGCCCCGCGCTGAGAAAAGTGGAGACGGTCTGACCGCCGCCTTCCAGGAACACCCGCCGAAGCCCCAGCCGGGACAGCACAGCAAGCACTTCGTGGGGATTGATAGGGCCATCGCCGGCGGTGAGGCAGGGAATTTCCTGAACGCCGCCGGTCACCGAATCCGGCAGTGAGGCGGTATCGCCCGATTTCGCCACCAGCCGCAAGGTAGGCGCGGCACCGTCCGTGAACAGATGATGGTCGGCGGGCACCCGCCGGTTCCGGTCGAGCACGACCCGCACGGGATTCGGGCCGGTGGCCAGGCGAACCGTTAACCGGGGATTGTCCGCACAGGCGGTCCCGGAGCCGACCAGTACAGCGTCGGACACAGCCCGTAACCGGTGAAGGTGAATCAGCCCGTCCTCGCCATTGATGTACCGGGACTTTCCGGTAACCGTAGCGATACGTCCATCCAGGCTTTGTCCCATCTGGGCCACCACCGAGACTTTCTGATCATCGGGGCCCCCGTGCACCAGCGGACGAAACAGCTGAAGCAACTGTTGCCCCTGGCATTCCTCCGTCAACTGGGCATCGGCTGGCCAGTTCTTCAGGGCAGACTCAGGTTGTTCCCGCTGTTGGAGAATCAGCTGCCAGGCTTGCTCAGGAGTCATTGTTTACCTCGGGCTGAAGAAAAGCGATGCAGCTTATCGGTTCATATATCAGGATTAGTAATTAAACGGTTTCAGGTTCACTCTAGAGTCATAACCTGACCTCTGCCAGTGGAAAAGGCGCTGGTAAATCGGTTGTAATCCATAAATGGGATTAAAGTGATCTTCTGACTGGCGGGAATTCGCATTTGATCAAACTCAGTTCTGTCTCCGATAAGGTGCCCGGCGCCCCCGAACATATCCAGTTGCTGACCCTGGACTCACCCCCGGAAAACGGCTGGAACGGGGACGCCCTGGATGGGTTGCACGACCTGCTGGGTGGTCTGGCCCGAAAAAGCCCGAGCCCACCTCTGGTGGTCACCGGTGCCGGCGCGGACTGGTTCTGCGGCGGAACCCGGGATTCGGTACTGACCGACGCACGGGTCTCTCTCAGCCAGCTCGCCCGGCTGTACTCCAAGGCCTTTGCGGCGTTGCGCAAATATCCCGCGCTGACCGTTGCCGCGATTAATGGTCGCACGAACGATGAGGGGCTCGCGCTGGCCCTGAGCTGTGACTTCCGGGTGGCGTCTGACACGGCCGTATTTGGTATCAACGCCCCAAAAGAAGGTCGTTTTCCCATGGGCGGCACAACCCAGCTGCTGCCGAGACTGGTGGGGGAGTCCATCAGCAAGCGCATGATGCTGTGCGGCCTGACCTGGACCGCGGAAACCGCCTTGCAGCATGGTCTGGTGGACGAGATCAGCACCAACCCGGTGGCGGCGGCTGTCGATATGCTTGCGCCCGCAAAGTCACTGGATCCGGTGGTGGTGCAGGGCATTCGTCAGTTGGTGGAGCACGCCCGCATGCGCCCCCTGGAGACGGGATTTGCCGCAGAAAGGGACTGGCAGAATACGCTGGAAGAGTAGTGAGGCGAGAACCGGCCCGCGATTGCGTGGTAAAGCAGTCGCGCATCCGAGCGCCAGGGGATAGAGTAACAGAAGCAATGCCCATGGGCCGGGCACAACAATAATACTGAACAGAGCCCGTCGTCAGCAGGAGTCACCCATGCGTTATCTGGAAACATTCTGGCAGAGGCTTAAGGACATCCGGCAGGCACAGCAGTTGTCCCGACAGGACCTGGCTGAGCTGATCGGCGTCACGCCGGATCTGGTGGCCCGCTGGGAACAGGCGGATGGCCGGCAGCGGCTCTATCCGGTGGTGGATGAGCTGATTGATCTTTGCCGCCATCTGTCCGTGCCTTTGGAATCCCTGCTGGACACTTCCGAGCTGGACGACCCGGGGCAGCTGGAATTACCGGGGCTGGCCTTCTCGAACAGCGACGAGCTGGCCGGAGCGCTGGATGAACTGGAGCGACAGGTTAAGCGGGTGCAGCCTAATGAAGAAGAGGCGGAGCTGCTGCGCCGGTTCCGACGGAGTTCTGCCGA
>CAYMQO010000059.1:2344-9159 GCA_964392405.1 uncultured Marinobacter sp. | reverse complement strand
AGCATGGGCAGCAGCAGCTGGAAATTCTCTACCTGCCCGGGAGGCAATATCACTTCCGTAACGTTGCCGCAGGGTTCCGTTGCCATGCCCATCATCGGCATGGGTTCCACGTTGACGCTTAAGCCCAGCTGTTCCATAACTTCCTCCCGGAATACTGCAGACTGGCGATGGCTGCTGCCAGCCAGAAGAATCAATGTACCTGATGCAGGTCCGACTGGCGGATCACGCCGACCCCAAGACCTTCTATCACCAGCTCCTGCTCACGCAGATCCACCACAATGGGCTCAAACTCTTCGTTTTCAGCCAGCAGATACACCTGTGAACCATCCCGGCGGTAGCGCTTGACCGTCACGTCTTCGCCAACCCGGGCCACCACAACCTGGCCGTTATGCACATCCTGGGTGCGGTGAACCGCCAGCAGATCGCCGTCAAGAATGCCGATATCCTTCATACTCATGCCCCGCACCCGCAGCAGGTAATCCGCTGACGGATTGAAGAACTCCGGCTGTAGCGTGCAGTAATCCTCAATATGCTCCTGGGCCAGAATCGGGCTGCCCGCAGCCACCTGACCAATAATGGGCAGACCCGGATCCTGCGCTTCTTCGGGCAGCCGGATGCCCCGGCTGGTGCCCGGTACCATCTCGATCGCTCCCTTGCGAGCCAGTGCACGCAAGTGCTCCTCGGCAGCATTGGCCGAGCGGAACCCAAGTTCGGCGGCGATCTCCGCCCGGGTGGGCGGATAGCCGGTTTCATCCACATACCGACGGATAATGTCGAGTACCTGACTTTGCCTGGCAGTGAGTTTCATGGATGGTTCCCTCGTTGATCGCTGATGCTGGTGTTATATACAGTAGACCAACTTTATACAGTATTTTATCCAGTGTAAACCCTGCATTTCTGGCGGGCCGGAACGACTACCTGCAGATCACCTCGCACCGGGTGAACAATCGTCAAGGTTTTCTCCGGCAGGCCAGGAAGCTGTTACATTGACTACAGTGCGTCATCTCAGGGAGCAACTGAACTATGCCCGACCGCTGTCGTATGCCTGAACTGCTCGCCACCGCCGAGGGTACCCCCCGCCGGGTTGGCGTGGAGATCGAGATTTCGGGCCTGGGTTATGAAAGGCTGGTGGCGTTAACCGCCGACCTGCTGGAAGGCGAAGCGTCGGAGGTCAGCCGTTACGTCAGCCGTATCGACACGCCACTTGGCCAGTTTACGGTTGAGCTGGATTCAGACCCCATCAAGGATCTGGACCTGGTGGACGAGCGGATACCCGAAACCCTCCGGCAACTGGGCGGGCACGCTATGGATGTTATCGATTATGCCGCCGAGCGCCTGGTGCCCCTGGAAATCGTCTCCCCTCCCATTCCCTTCCAGAAGCTGGAGGTGATTGAGCAGCTGACCGATCAGCTCCGGGAAGCCGGCGCGCTGGGCAGCCGGGAAGCCATTTTCTATGCATTCGGCCTGCAACTGAACCCGGAACTCCCGGGCCTCGACGCAAATACACTGCGCCGTTACCTGCAGACCTTCGCGGCGCTCTACGACTGGTTGAAGTCACGGCACCAGCTGGATTTCAGTCGCAAGGTGACGACGTATATCGAACCCTGGGCCAGCAAATATATCGATAGGCTGGTGGCCGCTGACTACTGGCCGGATACTGAAACCCTGATGCGGGATTACCTCAGGGACAATCCAACCCGTAACCGGGCCCTGGATCTTTTGCCCCTGTTCGCGTACCTGGACAGGGAACTTCTTGCCGAATATGTCCGGGACCCTCGCGTCAAGGCACGCCCCACCCTGCACTACCGGCTCCCGGACTGCGATATCGATAATCCGCGCTGGCATTTCTCCACCGTCTGGAACGACTGGGTCGTACTTGAGCAAGTGGTTGCCAATCCCCAACACCAGCGGGAACTGAACGACCTGTTCCGGGAAAGCCGTACCCTCTCGTTTCGCAACCTGACCAGTACCTGGCGCTCCCGCTGTCAGCACTGGCTGGAACGCCATGGTTATATCTGATCCTGATCGCCCCGAGGAAGAGGTACCCGGTTTAACCATCGGTATCAGCGGGCCGTCTCGTAAGCGCACGGCTGATCGACTGATAGCGGTGGGGCTACGTCTTTACGGTGCCCATACCCACTTCATCCGCCCGGGCAGTAAAATCGACGTCAACCTGCTGGATGGCGTTGTGCTGTCGGGGGGCGCCCACGTTCACCCGGAACTTTATGGCCACCAGCCGACCATAAAGGCACGGTATGACGGACCCCGGGACGATACCGACCAGTATCTGCTGGCTGAAGCCGAACGGTTACATCTCCCGGTGCTGGGTATCTGCCGGGGTGCCCAGATGATCAACGTGTTCCGGGGCGGCACCCTGTGCCAGGACGTAACACCGCTGCGGGACAAGACGCGCCACCGGCCCCTGCTGTTACCGCTGCAACCGGTGGGCATTGTCGAGCCTACCCGGCTGGGGAGTATTGCCCGAACCCGGCATATCGGCGCCAATCGCATTCACAGCCAGGCCATCCAACGGCTCGGACAGGGCTTGCGGGTCAGTGCGGTGGACAATGACCTGTTTGTGCAGGCCTTTGAGAACACCCATGGCCAGTGGCTGATGGGCGTACAATGGCACCCGGAATATTTGTTGTACCATGGCGTGCATCGTCGGATCTTCAAGGATTTTGTACGTACCGCTGAACAACTGAAACTGGCTCGCCTTACCCGGGGTGAACACCCGGAGCCGGAGGGCATTGCGATAACACCAGAAGGAACAGATCATGAGTAAACGTTGCTTTCGTTGCTTCCTGACCCCCGCCGTCATGGCCCTGCTGTTACCGGCCGGCGCGGCATTTGCGGACACGCCCGAAATCAGCCTCAACGGCGAAGGCCAGGTGCGGTATATCCCGGACAGCGCCCGCCTGAGCTTTACCATCAACGCTGAGCATCAGGATTCTGACAAGGCTCTGGCACAGGTTCGCAAGACCATGGGGCAGTGGCGGGATGCGATCAGTGATGTGCGTGACCAGCTGGTGGATTACAGCGATGCTTCTGTCCATCTGTACCAGCGCCGGGAGCCGCCACGGCCACTGCCGGACGGCACCATGAAAGACGAGCGCAAGACGGTTGCGGTCGCCAGCCAGACCATCAGCTTTGAGGTTCATGATCTGGCGCTGCTCAACCCGGTACTGGAGAAAGCCCAGAACCTGGGCATGAACTACAGTCTGGGCCAGCACCAGTTCTTCCATTCGGATGAAGAAAAGCTCCAGCAGGATGCCCTCGCCCGGGCGATCCGTAATGCCAAATCACGGTGTGAATTCGCTGCTGCTCAACTGGACATGGCCTGCGGTGAAGTGAAGAGCCTCAGCCTGCACTCCTCCGGCGGCGGGCCTGTGCTGATGCGCATGGCAGAAGCCACGTCGGCCAAAGCGGACACCATCAGTGAACCGGGACCGAGGGAAATCAGCGCCTCGGTCCAGGCGACCTTCACGCTGGAATAAGGGGCCGTACGGCGCTCAGAAGTCCCGTGTGTAGAAAATATCCAGAGAGGAAGCCAGTCCGCTGGCGGCTTCCACATAGAAGTAGCGGCCAAGGTCATAGCGCAGCGCCACGGTGGTAATCGGCTCAAACAGACCGACACCGTAGCGCAGGCTGAGGTCTTCCGTGAGATAACCGCTGGCGACAACGGAGGATTCGTCGCCGGAGCCCTCGGCTTCCAGGGTCAGGTCCCGGATGCCGAAGGCCTCACCAATCCCCCGGGTCAGGCCACTGGCCCGGTTCAGGCCCAGGGACAGGGCTGCCCGGCTGACCTCACCCTGATCACCCTGACTTTGCAACGGCCGCCCCAGGATCACGTAGGACAGGGCCTGATCCTGGGACATGGGCGGTTCCGAGAAAACCTCCGTCCGCGGCTCCTGGGCGGGGCCGCTGAGGCGGATACCCGCCACCACATTATCGACCCGCCGTACCGCTTCGATATCCAGATAGGGCTCACCGACGGGTCCCACAAAGACCAGCCGCGCCCGGCGCAGGTCCAGTTCCTGCCCGAAGGCCTCATAGCGGCCCTCAACCAGTTGCAGCGCGCCGCGGGTGTCCATGTTATTGCCGATGCGAAGCTCGCCTTCCAGTTCACCGGTTACCCCAAACCCTTCGAAAGTCACCCGGTCTTCCCCTACCACTACCGTGACGTCCATGCTCATGGACCGCAGTGGCGGTGGCTCCGGCTCCCGCCCGACGATAACCTCATCGCTGGACACGGATACCGCCTGCTCGGGCAATTCCCGCACATGGATTTCACCACTGGGCACCTCTACCCGTCCGGAAATGGTCAGGTCGCCCTCGGTAAAACGCAGCTCCAGATCCGGTGATACCTTGAGTTTGGCATAGGGCTCGTAGGTCAGCGGCAATTGGTCCCCGGTCAGTACCATGGTCAGCACCGGTGTTCCGTCCCAGTCCAGCACGCCGCCGATTTCCCCTTCGCCGGTGCCGTTGCTTTGCCAGCTTCCGTCCAGGGTGGCGCGCTTTCCCGCAAAGGCGAGCCGCAGGTTCAGGTCAGAGATGGGAATGGGTACCATCGGATCGACCACGCGGCCATTGGACAGCAGCAGTTCGCCATCCACATCCGGGGCCAGTAGCGGACCTTCAAGACGACCCGCACCCTCCACCTGGCCGGTGACTTCTTCCATATTGAGCAGCGAACCCACCATGGCCAGATCAAAATCACTCAGGCTGAAACTGCCCCTGGCGGGTCGTTCGGGTGCGTTGGGATCAACCGCCAGATCAACGGACAGCGCACCGAGACCGTCCCCATCCAGCCGTAACGCGATTTCAGCCAGTGCCGGTGTCAGGTCGGCAGACAGGGTCAGCGTCTCGTAACTCAGGGTTTCCCAGCCTTCGTCCAGCACCACATGAACCCGGCCGGGGCCCGCCGATATCCGGATTTCGCCGGTTGGGCCTTCCGCCGTGGTGGCCAGTGCCAGAGAACCGTCGATATGCGCGCTCCAGCGAACGGTTTCCGGCAAGACCGGGGCCAACGCCGAGGTGGGCAAGTTGTTGATGGTCAGGTCCAGTGCCACATCCGGCGCCAGGGTCTGGTCACCGGCGCACAGGGTGCTGTCCTGCCAGCGCCAGCAGTGGGCCCCCAGGGTCAGGGTCTGATCCTGCCAGCGCAGATCAGCGGGGTTCTCCAGTTGCCATTTCTGATCCTGCTGGGTCAGCAGCAGGCTGCCGTCCGCCAGTTGGCCCAGCCACTGGCCACCGTTTTCAGTCAGCCAGCCACCCGCCAGTGCGATGTCAAGCACAAGTTGTTCGTGGCGGACTCTCAGATCAAGCCGATGATTATCCAGTACGCCAGACGCATCCGCCTCAACCTGTTCGACAATCTGATCGGCAACCTGAATCCGGTTGACGACGAGGGCCGCCTCCAGGCTGTGGTCGTCCGCCAGACGGGCACGCAGGGTAAACTCATCAATGCTCAGGTCATCCTGCCACAGCAGTCCTGCGCCGGACGCCTCCAGGGTACCGGCAGGCGCCAGCATGGGGCCGCGGGCTGCGACTTCCGCCTGCAGGCTACCAGCCAGCCCGGGGTACAGGGACTCTGGCCGGGGGACATTCAGAGCGCCTTCCAGATCAATAAACGGCGCTTCTCCCAACGGATCCTGCAGCTCCCCGTCCAGTGTAAGGCGGTTATCGCCGATACCGGCCATGATTTCCGGAATCTGCCAGCGACGATCTTCCGCCAGGATCTGCCCGCGGCTGATCAGGGGTTCGTCCCGCCACCGGCCATCCAGCGCCCACTCGGCGGAGAACTCCGGCTGGCCCTCGCTATCCAGTGCGCCCTTGGAAATGACCGAGCCGTTGATGCTGGCGGTGGCGCCCGGTATCCAGTAGCCGGGGTCAAACTGGTCGAGAACAATCTCTGCATCCCAGCTCGGGCCGGCGAAACCCACCAGGGCTTCACCCTGCAGTCGCCCACCACCGGTTGTCATGGTCAGCTCCTGCAGGCGGACCTGCTGCAGGTTGCCCTCTGCCCGGGTATCCACCGTGGCCTCCCCCATGGGGCCGCTGGCGTCCAGGTCCAGTACCGCGGTGTACTGGCCCGCGCGGTATTCGCCCTCTGCCTGCAGGGAGGTGATGGTGACCGGCGGCGGGGTCAGGTCCGGCAGCAGGCTGTACCAGGCAAAAGCGCCCATGGTGATGTCGACATCCGCAACCAGCGCTTCCGCCCACCGCACACCCCCGGTCACCGCCAGTTCGGCCTGCGTCTCATCCACCGCCGACGGACCCGATAAGGTAAGTTGCAGATCCCGGGCTTCTTCCGCCGTTGCCCGGCCCGACAATCTCAGGGTTACCGGACCCTGATTCCCTGGCAGGGTGGCTGAGGTATTGATCTGGTAGCCACTGCTGAGATTTCCCCGGGCATTAAGCTGCCAGTCCTGCAGTTCCAGGGTTTCCGGCAAGGTATCCAGGGCGTGAAACGCACCCGACTGCAGCTCGACCCGGGCGGGGAACACCGGGTCCAGCGGTGCCAGCGCCGCTTGCAGCCGGGCATTCAGGTAACCTTCTGAGGTCAGGCGGGCCCTCAGGTCCCGCACACTGCCGCCCAGTTGCCCTGCGATTCGCCACTGGTCACCCGTGGGCGGCGGCAGGGTAAGGCCCAGGTCCAATGCCAGCGGCCAGTCGCCGCGGGTCGCCAGCCGCCCGTTCATCCGCAGGGATACGTCTTCCCGGTCCAGAGCCAGTTCCCGCAAGTGAAAGTCCGCCCCGCCCCCGCCGCCTTCCAGGGTCAGCCGGTCCCAGACCAGGGTCCCGTTGAAATG
>CAYMQO010000059.1:0-2244 GCA_964392405.1 uncultured Marinobacter sp. | reverse complement strand
CGCCTGCTCAGTGGTGAGCCCCGGAATCTGCTCCAGCACCCAGGCGGTGCCGGTGTCAGAGCGCAGGGCGGCCAGCAGCAGTCCGATAACAAGGGCCAGCAGAAGCAGGATCACCAACAGGCTGATCAGCACCCACTTCAGCACCTTCGCGGTGATATTGATGACCCGGTTCATATCTCAGGCCCCATGGAGAAATGCAGGCGCCAGCCGCCGCCAAATTCATCGTCCAGCCCTTTGGCCGCATCGAACCGGATGGGGCCCACCGGGCTGATCCAGCGTACACCCACCCCGGCACCCGTGGCTAAAGGATCATTGAAATTATTGATAGCGTTACCGTGGTCCGCAAACGCCGCAAGGCGCCAGTTGTCGGCCACCTGATACTGATACTCCAGGCTGCCGATCAGCCGGTAGCGCCCACCCACCGCGTTACCGTCCGAGTCTTCCGGCGACAGGGTTTCATATCCATAGCCACGAACACTCTGGTCACCCCCGGCGAAGAACCGCAGCGACGGCGGCACATCGGAGAACCTGTTGGTGGCGATCCCCGCCAGTTGGATCCGGCTCAGAAAGCGGTGATTGTCGGCGAGGGTAAAGAGCCCTCTCGCCTCGGTACTGACGTGAACGACGTCCACGGTAGAGAAGGCGTCCCGCAGGCCGCCGGCGACATCCAGATGCAGACGATATCCCTGGGACGGGTCAACCGGAGAGTCTACCCGCCGCTTGGAGAAGGCAATGCCCGGTAGCAGCAAGCGGGTATTACCGGAATCTGCGTTGCCAATATCGTACCGTTCATTCTCCCACCGCACGGACAGTACCCGGGTCCAGCCGTTATCCATCAGGTGGCTCCACTGCTGGCCGATGGTAAAGCGGTCCGATTCCACGTCTTCGATGTCTTCGCGCTGATAGCCGGCGGTGAGCCGGAGCGAGTCCGTCATCGGTGGGTCCAGCGGCAGTTCATACCAGCCGGTGATATTCTGGCGGGGACCTGACAGCTGGGTTTCCGCGCCACGGCGATGACCCCACTCGTTAACCCAGTGCTCGGTCCAGGTACCCCGGAAACGCGGCCCTACGTCTGTCGAGAAACCCACACCAGCGGCCACCGACCGAGGCTCGCGCTCGCTGACCCTGGCGTTCACCGGAATCACGCCGTCTTCCGCATCCGATGGCGTTGCGGTGACCAGCACCTGATCAAAGTAGCCGCTGTTGGACAGATCAGAACTCAGTTGCGCCACCTTGTCCGCATGGTAGGGGGTCCCCGGCTCAATCTGTACAAAACGCCGCAGCAGGGAGGGATCAAACACGTGGTCGTCGTTGAAGGTCACTTCCCCCAGGCGGTAGCGCTGACCGCTGGTAAAGTGCAGCAGAACATCTGCCTCCCGGGTCTCGGGATTAACCTGGAGGCTGCGCTGGGTAAATTCGCCATCGAAATACCCCAGGCGGGAGGCGCGGTTGCTGATCACCTGCCTGAGCGCATCGTATTCACTGTGATCAAGCACGTCACCGGGTGCCGGCCTGCGCGGCAGGTTGCCGCTGAATTCCTCGTCGTCCGATGCCGGGCCGGAAATGCTGACCTCCCGGGTGCCAATGGTCACCGGCTCGCCGGGAATGATGTCCAGCACCAGCACCGGCGGATTGCCATCCTGGATCCGGCGCTGAATGGTCGGACTGTAGTACCCCAGCGCCCGCAGAGCCTCCCTCACCTGCGCTTCCGCGGTGCGGCCGTAACGCCGCAGGGCTGGCCGGCTCCGGTTTTCCACCGTACCGACAAAAGCCCGGGCATTCTGCAGCAGCCGGGGATAATCCCCTTCAATGCGGATGTCCACCTGGTTAGCGGCGGCCCACGGCACCACCGCCACGGCCAGCCAGAGGCCCAGCCAGCAGCGGAACCTGCGCAAGGAACGTCCTGAAGTCTGTATGAATTGCAAATCCTGCTCCGATCCTGAACGTCCCCTGCTCCCGGGCCACCGGCCGGGTTCGTCGTAAACGCCCAGATACGCTAGTCTGTTAGTCAGAGTCTGGCAACACCATGAATCCCCGGCAAATACCGGTGCCCGTTTTCTGCCGGACGTTTCCGAAATCATCAGGCCACAGGAGCAGTCGCCAGCGCGATGTTCACCATTAACCGGGAGAACCTCAAGAAGAGCCACCAGAGTATCTGGCTGGTCATCGATTTCATGATGCTCGGGCTGCTGATCGTCAACCTGGCACTGATTATTTTCGACTCCATCTACAGCTTCGAAGCGA
>CAYMQO010000058.1:0-9171 GCA_964392405.1 uncultured Marinobacter sp. | reverse complement strand
CAGGACCTGGGTGCCATGTCGCCGGTGTTCTACACCTTCAGTGACCGCCAGCGGGGTTACGAAGTGATTGAGGGAATTACCGGCTTTCGCATGCACCCGGCCTGGTATCGCATCGGCGGTGTCAGCCAGGACCTGCCCCAGGGCTGGGAGAAACTGGTCCAGGGGTTTCTGGACTGGATGCCGTCCCGTCTCGATGAATACGAGCGGGCAATGATGGAGAACACCCTGGTCCGGGAGCGTACCCGTCATGTGGCGGCCTTTGACACCAACCAGGCCCTGGCCTGGGGCGTCACCGGCCCCAACCTGAGAGCCACCGGTTGTAATTTTGACCTGCGCAAGGCCCGGCCCTATTCCGGCTATGAAAATTTCGATTTTGAGGTACCCCTGGGGACCAACGGCGACGTCTTCGACCGGGGCCAGCTAAGAATCGAGGAGATGCGCCAGAGCCTGCGCATCATTCAGCAGTGTGTTAACAACATGCCCACGGGCGACTACAAAGCCGACCATCCGCTCACCACGCCGCCGCCCCGGGAGCGCATGCTGAAGCATATCGAAACGCTGATCACCCACTTCCTGCAGGTGTCCTGGGGCCCCGTGCTTCCGCCCCAGGAGTCATTGCAGATGATCGAGGCGACCAAGGGCATCAACAGCTATTACCTGACCAGTGACGGCAGCACCATGAGTTACCGGACCCGTATCCGAACCCCCAGCTTTCCCCACCTGCAGCAGATACCTTCGGTGATGCGGGGGGGCTTTATACCGGACCTGATCGCCCATCTGGGCAGCATCGATTTCGTTATGGCAGATGTGGACCGCTAATCATGACCAAACCCACCGGCACCGCACAGATCATCAGCAGCGACCGGTTTGACCTGCACCCGGCGGATGAAACCGCCATCCTGCAGGAGCTGAGCCATTATGAGCAGCCCCAGGCGGCATGCATCGAAGCGCTGAAGATTGTCCAGCGACGCCACGGTTGGATACCCGACGGGGCTATTCCTGCGATCGCCCGGGTGCTGGGTATCGGCCCCGGTGTTGTGGAAGGGGTCGCCACGTTTTACAGCCTGTTATTCCGCCAGCCGGTCGGCCGCCACGTGATCCTCGTCTGTGACAGCAGTTCCTGCTTTCTGACCGGTTTTGATGAGCTGAAAAGCGCTCTGGTACAGCAGTTGGGCATCGATTACGGCGAAACAACTCAGGACCGGCGCTTCACCCTGTTGCCGGTATGCTGCCTGGGCGCCTGCGATGGCGCACCGGCGCTGATGATTGACGACGCCACATATGGTCCGGTGCGTCCTGAGGATCTGTCCGCCCTGCTGGAGAGCTACCCATGAGCCCCACCCATGCCCAGCCCGCTCCGCCGGCCTACCGCAGCCGGATATTGCAGCGAGAGTCCGAACGTTCCGCCGAGACCCATCCGCTGACCTGGCGGCTGCGGGACGACGGCGAAGCCATCTGGCTGGACGAATACCTGCGCAAGGACGGCTACCAGGCTGTACGCAAGGCACTCGCGGAAGCCGATCCACAGGCGATTATCGCCACCCTGAAAAAGGCCAACGTTCGTGGCCGGGGTGGGGCGGGATTCTCCGCCGGGCTCAAGTGGAGCCTGACCCTGCAGGGAAGCGGCCGCCCCCGGGGTTATATGGTCTGTAACGCTGACGAAATGGAACCGGGCACATTCAAGGACCGGCTGCTGATGGAGCAGCAGCCCCACCTGTTGATCGAAGGCATGATTCTCGGCGCGTGGGCCAACAACAGCCGTTACGGTTACGTGTTCCTGCGGGGCGAATACGTGGAGGCGGCCAGATCCCTGAACCGGGCCATTGCGGAAGCCCGGCAGGCGGGCTGGCTGGGCCCGGACATCAACGGTAGCGGCTTTGACTTCGACCTCACCGTACATACCGGCGCCGGTCGTTACATATGCGGCGAGGAAACCGCGCTGATCAACTCCCTGGAAGGCAAGCGCGCCAACCCCCGGGCAAAACCGCCCTTTCCCGGCCAGTCGGGAGCCTGGGGCAAGCCAACCGTCGTCAATAACGTGGAAACCCTGTGCAACGTACCAGCGGTGATACTCCATGGGGCCGACTGGTATCAGGGCCTGTCCGGAGAACGCTCGGAGGATGGCGGCAGCAAGCTGTATGGCTGTTCCGGTCCGGTAGTGAACCCAGGCCTGTGGGAGCTTCCCATGGGCACCCCGGGTACCGAAATCCTTGAGCGGGCGGGGGGCCTGAGGGACGGGCTCAAACTCAAGACCTGGCTGCCCGGCGGCGCCAGTACCGGCTTCCTGCTGCCGGAACACCTGCAACTGCCTCTGGACTTCGACACCATTGGCAACACCGGCAGTCGTCTGGGAACCGGCCTGATAACGGTCGTACCCGAGACAACAAGCATGGTATCGCTGATGCGCAACCTGGAGCAGTTCTTCGCCCGTGAGTCCTGCGGCTGGTGCACACCCTGTCGGGATGGCCTGCCGTGGATCGTCAAACTGCTGCAGTCCCTGGAACACGGGCAGGGCGAACCAGGGGATATCGAAATGCTCGACCAGCTGGCGGCAGACTGCGGTCCCGGCCTGACCTTTTGCGCCCATGCCCCCGGCGCTGCCATGCCGCTGGCAAGTGCGATCCGATATTTCCGCCACGAGTTCGAGCAGGGCATCGGCAAACCCCGAACCGAAGCCCACCAGGACCCGATTCCGGCAGGGGAGGTATAAGCATGGGGCAACCGGCAATGCGTCATAGCGAGCGGGACTGAACCATGGCCACCATTCATGTGGACGGGCAGGAATACGAGGTCAACGGGAGCCACAACCTGTTGCAGGCCTGCCTGTCCCTCGGTCTGGATATTCCCTATTTCTGCTGGCATCCGGCCATGGGAAGCGTGGGCGCCTGCCGTCAGTGTGCCGTACGCCAGTACAAGGATGAGAATGACGACCGGGGCATGCTGGTGATGTCCTGCATGGCCCCGGCGGCGGACAAGACCCGTATTTCCATAAGCGATGAGGAAGCGCAGCGATTCCGCGCCAGCGTGGTGGAATGGCTGATGATCAACCATCCGCACGATTGCCCGGTATGTGAAGAGGGCGGCCACTGCCACCTGCAGGACGTGACCGTCATGACCGGCCACGACCGCCGCCGATACCGCTACCGCAAGCGTACCCGGCGCAACCAGTACCTGGGCCCGTTCCTTGCCCATGAGATGAACCGGTGCATCTCCTGTTACCGCTGCGTGCGTTTCTACAATGACTACGCCGGCGGCACCGATCTGGGCGTATTCGGTGCCAAAGACAACCTTTACTTCGGCCGGTACCAAGACGGCACGCTTGAAAGCCCCTTTGCGGGCAATCTGAGCGAAGTCTGCCCCACCGGCGTGTTCACGGATCAGAGCCATTCTGACCATTACACCCGTAAATGGGACCTGCAGTTCGCCCCCGGGATCTGCCAGCACTGCTCGGTGGGCTGCAACACCAGCCCGGGGGAGCGGTACGGCACCATCCGGCGTATCGAGAACCGCTACCACGGTGAAGTGAATGGCCACTTCCTCTGCGACCGCGGCCGTTTCGGCTATGGTCACGTCAACCGTGGCGACCGGCCCCTGGTTCCGTTGTGGCGGGACAATCCGGCACAGCCGCCGATCACCCTGGAGGTCAATGACGCCGTTAACCGCGTCACCGACGCCCTGCGCCATACCCGCCGGATCATCGGCATCGGATCCCCCCGGGCCAGTCTTGAGAGCAACCACCAGTTGCAGGCGCTGGTGGGGGCAGAGAATTTTTCCACCGGTATTGAGGCGCGGGAGCTGTCCTGCCTGGCGCTGATGGAAAAACTCCAGCAGACCGCCGGTCTGGCGACGCCCACCCCCAGGGAGACCGAAGACCACGACGCCATCCTTGTGCTGGGGGAGGATCCGGTGCAAAGCGCGGGCCGCCTGGGCCTGCACCTGCGCCAGGCTGCCCTGTCACGGCGCGAGGTCCTGGGCCGGGAAATCGGTGTGCCCGCCTGGAACGCCGAGGCACTGAAAACCCTGGGCCAGGATAAATTCCACCCGCTGCATATTGCCTGGCCAGCGCCGACGGATCTGGACAATGTCGCCGCCGGGCGCTACAGCCTGGGGCCGGATCAGATTGCAGAACTGGGCTTTGCGGTTGCCCATGCTATTGACCCGACGGCACCGGCACTGACGCAGCTTCCATCAGCGGTGCGCCAGACCGCCCTTCGCATCGCCGATGACCTGATGGCGGCCGAACGTCCGCTGGTTGTCAGTGGCGGCAGCCTGGCATCGGAAGCCATTCTGCACGCTGCTGGCAGTATCGCCCAGGCCCTGTCCCGGCGCGCCAAAGCCGGTGGCCTGGTGTTGATCCGCCGGGAAGCCAACAGCACGGGCCTTGGGCTGATGGGGGGACACTCCCTGAACTGGGCTCTGGACGAGCTGGCCGATGGTCGCGCTGATGGCGTGATTGTGCTGGAGAACGACCTCTACCAGCGGATGCCGGCGGTCCGGGTGGACGAAGCCCTGGCTCGGGCTGCAATCCAGGTGGTGCTGGACCACCAGTCAACAGGAACCACCGAAAAAGCCACCTTCGTACTACCCGCCGCCAGCTTTGCCGAGGGCAGCGGCACGCTGGTCAATCTTGAAGGCCGGGCCCAGCGGTTTTTCCAGGTGTATGACCCCGCCTATATGCGGCCCGAGGCGCGCATTCATCCGGGCTGGCACTGGCTGCACGTACTTGCCGCCAGGCTGCGGGATGAGCCGGTCACGGACGTCAACCTGGATACTGTGACCCAGGCCTGCGTCAACGCTAATCCGGTCCTGGCGGGTATTGTTGAGGCTGCGCCGGGTGCCGACTACCGCATCGAAGGGCTGCGCCTCGCCCGAGAGCCTCACCGCTACAGCGGACGTACGGCCATGCGGGCCAACAGGGCGGTCAATGAACCCCGCCCGTTACCGGACCACGACACACCCTTCGCCTTTTCCATGGAAGGCTACAACGGCTTCGACCGGCCCCGCCAACAGATTCCGTTCGCCTGGGCGCCGGGCTGGAATTCGCCCCAGGCCTGGAACAAATTCACCGACGAGGTCAACGGCCACCTTAAAGGCGGTGACCCCGGCACACGCCTGATCTCCAGAGTGCCGAAACACAGGGCTTACGCTGAACCCGTCAGTGAGTCGCAACCGGGTGTCGATGGCATCCGGGCGCTGCTCCTGCCCAGGCTGTTCGGCGGTGAGGAGCTGTCAGCCCGGGCCCACCCCATCCAGCAACGGATGACGCCGCCGGTATTGGTACTGAACCATCAGGATAGCGAGGCCCTGGGAGTGAAGCCGGGCGATACCGTACAAGTGGATGATTACCCGTCATCGTTAACCGTGCAGGAGCAGGACGACTGGCCCACCGGCTGGATCGGGTTACCCGCCGGTCTGTTCCCTGGCCTGGCCCAGGGTGATGCGCTCACTTTGCGTGTCACGGACGGAGGCCCGGTATGAGCTGGTGGACGCCGCAACTGACCGCGGTGCTCTGGGCCATGTTCCAGGCGCTGGTTATTCTGCTCGGCGCGGTATTGATCGGCGCCGCGCTGACCGTGGTGGAACGGCGGCTTCTGGGACTGTGGCAGGATCGCTACGGTCCCAACCGGGTCGGGCCCTTCGGCACCTTACAGCTCATGGCCGACATGCTGAAGATCTTCTTCAAGGAAGACTGGATACCGCCCTTTGCCGATCGCTTCCTGTTCGTGCTGGCGCCGGTGATTGCCTTTGCTTCACTGTTGCTGTCGTTCCTGATTATTCCCATTACCCCCGACTGGGGCGTGGCCGACATGCACATTGGCCTGCTGTTCTTTCTGGCACTGGCGGGAATCAATGTCTACAGCGTGTTGCTCGGCGGCTGGGCCAGCGGCAACAAATACGCCCTGCTGGGCGCGATGCGGGCGTCGGCCCAGACCCTCTCCTATGAAGTGTTTATGGGCCTGTCACTGATGGGTGTGGTGGCCCTGGCCGGGTCCTTCAACCTGCGGGATATCGTCGCCGCTCAGGAAGGCCTCTGGTTCATCATTCCGCAGTTCTTCGGCTTCGCCACGTTTCTGATTGCGGGGATTGCGGTTACCCATCGGCATCCCTTTGACCAGCCCGAAGCCGAGCAGGAACTGGCCGATGGTTATCATGTGGAATATTCCGGCATGAAATTTGGCATGTTCTTTATCGGCGAGTACGTGGGCATGGTACTGGTGTCTGCCCTGATCGTAACGCTGTTCTTCGGGGGTTGGCACGGGCCCTGGCTGCCGCCGTTTCTCTGGTTTGCGCTGAAAACCGGTTTCTTCCTGATGCTGTTCATCCTGGTGCGGGCGTCGCTGCCCAGACCCCGCTACGACCGGGTAATGAGCTTCGGCTGGAAGGTATGCCTGCCGCTGACCCTGATCAACCTGCTTGCCACCGGAGCCGTCGCGCTCCTGCTGGAAGGATAGGAGGCCTTATGGAACCCCGAAAGGTCCCGTTCATTCGCTCCGTACTCTGGCTGGTGCCCGCCACCTGGTCGCAACTGCGCACGCTGGGCATTGTGTTTATGCACAGCTTCCGCAAGCGGGAAACCGTCAATTATCCCGAGGAACCGGTTTACCTGCCGCCCCGCTACCGGGGCCGTATTGTGCTGACCCGGGATCCGGACGGGGAAGAGCGCTGCGTTGCCTGCAACCTGTGCGCCGTTGCCTGCCCGGTGGATTGCATAGCATTACAGAAGGGCGAAAAAGACGACGGCCGCTGGTATCCGGAATTCTTTCGCATCAACTTTTCCCGTTGCATCTTCTGCGGCATGTGCGAGGAGGCCTGTCCCACGTCAGCCATTCAACTGACACCGGACTTCGAGATGGGAGAGTACGACCGCCAGCAACTGGTGTATGAAAAGGAAGACCTGCTGATCGACGGCCCCGGCAAGGATCACGACTACCATTTCTACAAGGTCGCCGGGCTGGCCATCGGTGGCAAGGACAAGGGTGAGGCACTGAACGAGGAGGCACCGGAAGATGTACGCACACTGCTGCCATAGCCCGTGGGCTTGCCGCCCGGGCCTCCGTCAGAGGAGCCGGTACTGATGGAACTCGCGTTTTACCTCAGCGGACTGGTTGCCATTCTGGCAACGATTGGCGTGGTTACCGGCCACAGCCCGGTGCACGGCGTGGTGTACCTGATCGTTTCCCTGGTCGCAGTGGCCATGGTGTTCTTTGCCCTGGGGGCGCCCTTTGCCGGCGCGTTGGAGATCATTGTCTACGCCGGCGCCATCATGGTGCTGTTCGTGTTCGTGGTGATGATGCTCAACCTGCGCCCGGACGCCCAGCGGGAACTGACCTGGACCCACCCCCGCCACTGGGCCGGCCCGGCCCTGTTAGCGTTGGTGTTACTGGGGGCGCTGGTGGCCTTACTGCGGCAGGGGGGCGATGGCAGCACCCTGGAAGGCGAGCTGATCACGGCCCAGGCGGTGGGACGGACCCTGTTCGGCCCCTGGCTAATGGTAGTGGAGCTGGCAGCGGTACTGCTGCTGGCGGCGCTGGTGACTGCGTCCCACGTGGGCCGGCGACGTAATCCGGTACGCAGTCACATCAGCGTGACCCAGCAGACTTCAGACAAGCCACCCCGCCGAGGCGCCGGATGAACGGTATTCCCATGGAACACGGACTGATCCTGGCCAGCATCCTGTTTACCCTGGGGCTGGCCGGACTCATGCTTCGTCGCAACATGCTGTTCGTGCTGATGAGCCTCGAAGTCATGCTTAATGCCACCGCCCTGGCGTTTGTCGTGGGCGCAAGCGCGTGGAACCAGCCCGACGGGCAGGCCATGTTCCTGCTGGTGATTACCCTGGCAGCGGCCGAGGCCAGCGTCGGCCTTGCCCTGATGCTGCAGCTTTACCAGCGTTTTCGTTCCCTTGACCTTGATGCAGCCAGCAGGATGCGTGGATGATGGCGACTCCGGTAATACTTTCGTTCCTGCTACCCCTGACCGGCACCCTGGTGCTGGCGTTCTCCAATGGCCGGCTGGGCGCCCGGGTCAGTACCCTGATTGGCACGGGCAGTGTCGGGCTGGCGGCGATTGCCACCTTATGGGCGGTGCTTGTTCATGGCGGCGAGCGTGAAGTCATCACGCTGTGGACCTGGATTGCGGTGGGAGATTTCCAGCCAACCATAGGACTGGCGGTTGATGGCCTGGCGCTGGTCATGATGTCGGTGATCACCGGGGTCGGTTTTCTGATCCATCTGTTCGCCGCCTGGTACATGACCGGTGAGCCAGGGATCACCCGGTTCTATGCCTGGATGAATCTGTTCGTCTTCAGTATGTTACTACTGGTGCTGGGGGACAACCTGTTACTGCTGTTTCTGGGCTGGGAAGGAGTCGGCCTGTGCAGTTACGGGCTTATCGGCTACTACTACCAGGACCTGGCCAACGCCCGGGCCGCCTTCAAGGCGTTTGTCGTTACGCGCATCGGGGATGTGTTTCTGGCGCTGGGCATGTTCCTGATTTTTCTGGAGCTGGGCACCCTGGACATCGCCACGGTCCTGTCCCGGGCACCCGAGGTGTGGGCCGACGGTAACTCCACAGGCCGTCTGGCAGCCCTGCTGGTGCTCGGTGGCGCCCTTGGCAAGTCCGCCCAGGTTCCCCTGCATACCTGGCTGCCGGACGCCATGGCCGGGCCGACGCCGGTGTCGGCGCTGATTCATGCGGCGACCATGGTAACCGCCGGCGTTTACCTGATTGCCCGCCTTAACGGCCTGTTCCTGCTGGCACCGGACGTAATGATGCTGATCGGCATTATCGGTGCCGTGTCCCTGTTGCTGGCCGCGTTTGCGGCGCTGGCCCAGACCGATATCAAGCGGGTACTGGCGTTTTCCACCATGAGCCAGATCGGCTATATGTTTATCGCCCTCGGGGTGGGGGCGTTTGATGCCGCCATCTTCCACCTGGTCACCCATGCGTTCTTTAAGGCGCTGTTATTCCTGTCGGCAGGCGCCGTTATCATCAGTTGCCACCACGAGCAGGACCTGCGTCGCCTGGGGGGACTGTGGAACAGGCTGCCGGTGGCCTACGGCGGTTTTATCGTCGGCGGCGCGGCACTGGCAGCTCTGCCGTTGATCTCGGCAGGTTTTTTCAGCAAGGACGAGATTCTCTGGCAGGCCATGGCCGCCGACCGGAACGGGC
>CAYMQO010000057.1:0-9303 GCA_964392405.1 uncultured Marinobacter sp. | reverse complement strand
TTTTGCCTGGCTTACAGACGATCAGCTATGTGCGTTGATGTAATCAATCGCATCCTGAACGCTGGTCAGCTTCTCGGCTTCTTCATCAGGAATTTCGGTTTCAAATTCCTCTTCGAGAGCCATAACCAGCTCTACAGTGTCCAGTGAGTCAGCGCCCAGGTCCTCTACAAAAGAAGAAGAGTTCTGAACTTCGGACTCTTTTACGCCCAACTGTTCACAAACAATCTTCTTAACGCGCTCTTCAACTGTACTCATAATTTCCTCACTTTTTGTCAACCAGGCAATGAAAGATTGCCAGTTTATGGTAAACCCCACCTGCAGACAAGCAGGGACGAAGATAATGCTCCCGGGATTTCAGGCCAAAAGGGCCTTTATCCCATATACATGCCGCCATTGACGTTGATGGTATCGCCGGTCACATAACCGGCGGCATCGGACGCCAGAAAGCCAACCACTGCTGCCACTTCTTCCGGTGCGCCCAGACGACCCGCCGGGATGTTTGCCAGCATGGCATCACGCTGACCTTCATCCAGCTGCCGGGTCATGTCGGTGTCAATAAAACCTGGAGCGACACAGTTGGCGGTAATGCCCCTGTTGGACATCTCTCGGGCCAGACTGCGGGTAAAGCCTTCTACACCGGCCTTGGCCGCACAGTAGTTGCCCTGCCCGGGGTTGCCCATGCCCGCCACCACGGAGCTGATGTTGATAATACGGCCCCAGCGCGCCTTCGCCATGCCACGCAACACCGCTTTGCTCAAACGGTAGACGCTGGAGAGGTTGGTGTCGATGACTGCGGACCAGTCATCATCCTTCAGCCGTAGTAACAGGTTGTCCCGGGTAATTCCGGCATTATTGACCAGAATCAGTGGCGCACCCAGGTCACTGGTCATTTTTTTGAGCCCTGCCTCAATACTGGCGGGGTCTGCCACGTTCATCATCATGCCGAAGCCCTGGATGCCCGCATCCCGCAGATTCGCCGTGATCTGCTCAGCACCGTTCTCGGTGGTGGCGGTCCCGACCACTATGGCGCCCTGCCGGCCCAGGTTCTCAGCAATGGCTTTGCCAATACCGCGGGTAGCACCGGTGACCAGTGCGATCTTGCCTTCAAGAGACATGGAATGCTCCCTTCCATCAACCTTAAAATTGGGGAACACCGGCCGGAACAGCCGGTGCTTCAGGATCAGTCTTTCCGGAACGCCTCCAGAGCGTTTTCCAGACCGTCCGTCGTCTCAAGACTGTAGACGGTAACGCTGCGGTCAATCCGTTTGACCAGCCCGGCCAGAACCTTGCCAGCGCCGCACTCAGCGGCCACGGTCACATTTTCCTCGGCCAGCAGGCGAATGGTGTCGGTCCAGCGCACGGGAGAATACAGTTGCTGCACCAGGTTGGCCTTGAGCTGCTCCGCATCCTGAACCACTTCAGCGCTCACATTCTGCACCACCGGTGTCAGCGCATTGCCGAAACTGGCCTCATCCAGCGCCTTGGCCAGCTCTTCTGCGGCACCCTTCATGAGCGCGCAGTGGGATGGCACGCTGACTGGCAGCGGCATGGCCTTACGGGCACCCAGGTCGTTACAGGCGGCAATCGCACGCTCGACCGCTGCCTTGTTACCGGCAATCACCACCTGACCCGGCGAGTTAAAGTTCACGGCTGCGACCACATCCCCCTGGGAGGCTTCTTCACAGGCTGCGATAACCTGGTCGTCTTCCAGGCCAAGAATCGCCGCCATGCTGCCTTCACCCACGGGAACGGCGGTCTGCATCAGCTCGCCACGCAGGCGCACCAGCCGGATTGCATCACTGAAATCAAGACTTTCAGCGGCAACCAGTGCGCTGTACTCCCCAAGGCTATGCCCTGCCAGGTAGTCTGGCGCTGGCCCGCCGGCGATAAACCACTGGCGCCACAGGGCGATGCTCGCCGTCAGCAGGGCTGGCTGAGTAACCATGGTCTGGCTGAGTTCTTCCGCCGGACCATTCTGACAGAGATCCCACAGGTCGTAGCCCAGCACATTGGATGCTTCGGCAAAAGTCTGCTCGATAACCGGCCAGGCTTCAGAAGCGGCCTTGAGCATTCCCACTGACTGAGACCCTTGTCCCGGAAAGATAAAAGCTGTTTTCATGACGAAAATTTTACCGTGGTTAGTGGTTCAGTTTGATTAGCCAATAGTACAAGCAATCTTTTATAAGGACCATGAAGCGGGGGTGACGAAGATGATCCTGCCCTGCCCGCAGCGGGTCGTTTACAATACAAGGTCGTCCAGCCGTTCGTTAATTCGCCGGGGCACCTCGAGCTGTACTTCCTGAACTGCCTGACGAATCGCGGCTTTCATGGCGACTTCATTGGCATTACCGTGGCTTTTTACCACAACCCCCTGCAAACCCAGGAGGCTCGCGCCGTTATAGCGGGCCGGATCCATATCCCGCAACAGTCGCCCTATAATCGGCTTGGCCATAAAACCTACCAGGCGACTGTAGAGGTCGCGGGTAAAGCTTTTTTCCAGCATCTCAATCAGCAGGCCAGCCACCCCTTCGCCGGTTTTCAGGGCCACATTACCGACAAAGCCGTCGCATACCACCACATCTGCCACGTCCCGGAACAAATCGCTGCCTTCAACGTAGCCGATATAGTTCAAGGTCTCGCACTGCGCCAGCATATGGGACGCCAGCCGCACCTGCTCGTTACCCTTGATTTCTTCTTCACCGACGTTCAGCAGCGCCACCCTGGGCTCTGCTATGCCGCTAACGGCAGACGCCATCAGCGAACCCATCAGCGCAAACTGATACAGGTTTTCTGCCGAGGCGTCGACATTGGCCCCAAGGTCCAGCAACTGACACTGGCCCCGCAGCGAGGGAATCAGCTTGGTAATCGCGGGGCGTTCGATACCGGGGTACATTTTCAGCAGCGAGCGCCCGAAGGCCATCAGCGCACCGGTATTACCAGCGCTGACGCACCCCTGAGCATCACCATCGCGAACAAGGCGCAGAGCCACCGCCATGGAGGCATTCTGTTTATGCCGAAGGGCGTGGGAGGGGCGTTCATTCATCCGCACCACGTCCATGGCCGGCTCAACCCGGACCCGGGGATGCCCTGAATGCAACAAGGCCTTGAGCTGGGCCGGGTTTCCCACCAGGATCAGCTTCAAGGCCTCGTTTTCAGCAACAGCCTCCAGGGCCGCCGCCACGGCGACTTCCGGGCCACGATCGCCGCTCATGGCATCGATCGCGAGAATTACGGAGGTCACCAGACTATCTCATCAGGGTATGAGCCGGACTACCTGAGCGGTGTTCCGACGTCACACTCACTCGTCGCGGGCTTCGATGACCTGCTTGCCACGGTAGAAGCCGTCAGGCGACACGTGATGACGACGATGAATTTCGCCGGTCGTCTGGTCGACAGACAGCGTCGGATTGCTCAGGGCATCGTGAGCACGACGCATGCCACGCTTGGAGCGGGTTTTACGGTTTTTCTGAACAGCCATGACTGTACTCCTGATCTTTAAACGATGTGCCACCACCGGCACGTGAATCTTACTTGTGGAACACGCATAACAGAAAGTCGCCCGGGGCGACCGTCTGTCCGGCTGATTCCTAATGTCTGGTTTTCTTCAACCCTTCAAGAACCTTGAACGGGTTTTCCCGCCGCTCGCCCGCTTCGGACTCGTCACCGGCCTCATCAGCTTTGGGCTCAAACGCTTCCAGTTCGGCTGTTGCCGGGCAGTCTTCCCGCTCATGGAGCGGATAGGCAGGTAGCGCCAGCAACAATTCGTCTTCTACCAGAGTCCACAGGTCAGCTGAGTCTTCCCCGGCAATAAAAGGTTCCAGCTCTGAGGGCAACTGTCTGGCCCGCTCGTCACTCGAGACAACCCCGAGTTCAAAGGAGGACGTGACCGATGCCATCATGCCACCGAGACAACGCTGACACTGAAGCTCAACTTCCGCTTCCAGACTGCCCTGCACAATGCGGCGACGCTGGCTGTCCTTACTGAATGCCAGACGTACCTGGCATGCACCACCTTCGGGAACAGACAGCACGGCCGACTGAAAACGCTTCAGCCGGGCCAGCGGAACCATTCCCGTCAGCTCAGTTCCTGCTTCCGCCATGCGGTGTGGGTCTACAGACCTGGGTAATTCGGCGTTTGACATAGGCGCGCAATTCTAGGGGCGCAACCGCGCCCTGTCAAAGAATTCCTTCATTCGACCATCGGTAACGGGGCATAATCGCGGAAAATGCCCATATGGCCCGACAATTCGCAAACCGTTAAGGTTCGGGCCCTGATACCAGAAGCCTTTATATGGATGCCACCATGGCCCCGCTACCACCTCTTGTACTGGCCTCGTCATCCCCCTGGCGAAAGGCCCTGTTGCAACGGCTTGGTCTGCCGTTCCAGAGCGCCTCCCCGGACATTGACGAGTCACCCTTACCGGACGAACGTGCCCCGCAACTGGTGGAGCGACTTGCGCGGGCAAAAGCAGCAGCCCTCGCGGATCAGTTTCCGCAACACCTGATCATCGGGTCTGATCAGGTTGCGGCGCTTGACGATAGCGGCACCATACTTGGCAAGCCCGGGAACCATGAAAATGCCTGCCGCCAACTCGCCCGCTGCAGTGGACGGGCGATTACCTTCTATACCGGGCTCGCCCTGCATGATACCCGATCCGGGCACACGACGAGTATCTGCGAGCCGTTCGTCGTGCATTTCCGGACGCTGTCCGAGCCCGAAATCGAACAGTACCTGAGGATCGAACAGCCCTACCACTGTGCCGGCAGCTTTCGCATGGAAGGCCTCGGCATTGTACTGTTCGACCGCCTTGAGGGGCGCGACCCCAATACTTTGGTGGGCCTGCCCCTGATTGCACTTATCGATGCACTACGGGCACGAGGCATTGATGTGCTTGCCCATCAGCGTAGCTCATAACGGCCTTCAAGCCATACTGTCTGAAGTGCGCTCACGATGGAGACCCCCAGCGCATCGGTGAACTGCCGCAGGGGTGACGGCCGCGGGGTGTAATCCACAATTTCCTCCGCACCCACCAGTTCCCGGGCCACCCAGGAAGTGCTGCCAAGGCCGTCTACCAGACCCAGCTCCAGAGCCTGCTCACCGGTCCAGATCAGGCCACTGTACAAGCGCTGATCGTCGGCCAGTCGGTCACCCCGCCCTTTGCGAACATGCTCGATAAACTGGGCGTGGGTATTTTCCAGCACGTCTTCCCAGAACGCCACTTCAGCCGGCTCCTCCGGTGAAAAGGGGTCCAGGAAGGCCTTGTTCTCGCCGGCGGTATACAGCCGGCGCTCAATACCCGCCTTATCCATCAGCCCGGTAAAGCCAAAACCACCGGAAACCACGCCGATGGAACCTACCAGGCTGGCCCGGTTGGCGTAGATTTCATCCGCGGCCGCCGCAATATAATAGGCACCGGACGCACCAATATCGCTGATCACCGCGTAAACTTTCTTGCCGGGGTTCTCGTCCCGCAGGCGAACAATCTCATCATAGACATACCCCGCCTGGACCGGGCTGCCGCCGGGACTGTTGATCCGCAATACCACCGCCCGGGCGTTCTCAGCCTCAAAGGCACGGCGCAACGCGCCCACAAGGTTATCCGCACTGGCATGGGTATCCGAGGCAATGGCACCGTTAACCTCCACCACGGCGGTGTGCTCGGTCGCCCGGCTGGTGTCCAGACCGCCCACCAGCGGAGCCCGGAACAAGAACAGAAGGGCAATCAGGTAACCGAAGGTCAGAAGCTTGAAAAAGATGCCCCAACGACGACTGCGGCGCTGCTCAGCGGTTAACGCACTGACCAGCTTATCCAGGACCAAAGAGTCCGTCGCGCCCGGGGATGCCGCCGTGCTGCTGACTGGCCTGGGTTCGGCTTTGGGCCGGGGCGGGTCGTTCCAGTTTCCTGACGAATTCCATTCAGACATGCACTGCCTCTCCAATTGGTGTTCTGATTTCGGTTGACACGGCCCGTTAGCCTACAATCCCAGGGCGTCCCGCAGTTCGCCGACGCTGCAGGCAACGCAGACCGGGTCATACCTGCCCAGCTCGTCCCGCTTGTGCACGCCCCACTCCACGCCAATCGACGGCATGGCGATACGCTGCGCCATATCCAGGTCATAGCGAGTATCACCGATCATAACGGCATCTGCCGGATCTGCGTCAAAGTGCTCGAGAATTTCAACCAGCATCCGTGGGTCCGGCTTGGACCGGGTCTCATCAGCGCACCGGGTCACATCAAAATAGGGCCCGAGCCCACTGGAAATCAGGGCGGGATCCAGGCCTCGCCGGCTCTTGCCCGTGGCCACCGCCACCCGTCGATTGTCTTTCCTGAGATCCGCCACCACCTCTGCCATACCGTCAAATACGTTCTGAGGGGTGGTCTTCCGTGCAAAGAAGTAGCGTGCATACCCTTCACGGATGGCCTGCAGCTCCTGTGGCGCTGCTTCGGGGTACAACGCCTGCAGAGCCTCCACCATGCCGAGGCCGATAATATCCCGGTAGGCGCTCAGCTCCCGGGCCGGAAAGCCCAGCTCGACCGACGCCTGATGGAGGCTGCTGGCAATATGCTCCACTGAATCCACCAGGGTACCGTCCCAGTCGAAGATCACCACTTTATAGCTCACTGATACTGCTCTCCTGACACCATTACCGAACCGCCGCTACCGGGCCAGCGCCTGTAACACCTGACTGAAGGCCTCATCGTAGGGAGCCTCAAGCTGAAACCAGTCCCCGCTCCCCGGCAGGCGGAACTCCAAAGCCCTCGCATGCAGCATCAACCGGTTTCCGCCCCGCTGCCGAAACGCCCGCTGGCCTGCAGCATCCATGTACTTGTCATCGCCGGCGATTGGGTGCCCGGTGCAGGCACAATGTACCCGGATCTGGTGGGTGCGGCCGGTCACAGGGGAGGCCTGCACCAGCGTGTACCCCGGCCAGGTGTCGAGGATGCGGTAGCGAGTCAGGGATGCCTTGCCTTCAGAGGACACTTTCACCCGCCGTTCGCCGTTGGGCATTTCGTAGCGCAGCAAGGGCTCGTCCACGTCCCTGACAGAGGCCGGCCAGTGTCCGCTGACAAGTGCGTGATAGTGCTTGCGTACCTGTCGCTGGCGAAATTCATCCTGCAGGAAGCGCAGCGCCGAACGCTTACGGGCGATCACCACCAGCCCCGAGGTATCCCGGTCGAGGCGATGGACCAGCTCCAGAAAGCGGGCTTCCGGGCGGGCGGCACGAAGCACTTCGATCAGCCCGAAACTGAGACCGCTGCCGCCATGAACGGCAATGCCGGAGGGCTTGTTGACCACCAGCAGGTCGTCATTCTCAAAAACCACCGCGTTGGTCATCACCGCCTGCACCCGATCCCCAGGGATGGTACTGACGGGTTTCTCTGGCCGCACCACTGGCGGTATGCGCACTTCGTCCCCTGCCGCCAGCCGGGTATCCGGGCGCGCCCGACCCCTGTTTATCCGCACCTCGCCCTTACGGACGATATTGTATATTTTCCCCTTGGGAACACCCCGTAGGCGCGCCATCAGAAAGTTATCCAGGCGCTGGCCGGCCATGTCCGGCTCCACCGTGATCCACTGAACACCGGCGGAGTTTCCGGACACTCCGGAGGATTGCCGGTAAGCCTTGGGCTGGCTGGTTTTAGATGACGCCATGGGAAAGGCAGTGTCCTGACTAATGCGGGATTGATGGTACGGGGCTTTGCTGCTATATTCCGGCAAGCTTTTCCGTATGTCTACGGTCTGGCCAGCTCGCCAACCGCCGGAGCGACTCCAGAGCGGTGGAAGTATACAGAGACTGGCCGGGAGTTTGAATGCCCGATGCCCTGACAGCAGGGTGATCCGAGGGGCACGGACACGGCGAAGCAGACAGAGTAATCCGGATGGGGTGTCGCCGGGCCGGCGAGTGCCGCAGGCAGAACCACATCCGCAACCCGACCGGCCAGCCAATCCGTCGGTCGGGGCGTTGGCAATACCGGGCCCGAAGTGCGCGCCGAATTAGGCAGGCCACCTGCTCCGTTACCAGAAATCGGGTAACCGGAATGTCACAGGTTCAGAGCGGGCTTTTAAATGACAGTAACCACGCAGGAAACCCTGCGGGTAACGCGAAGATTTCTATCACCACGCAGGGCCGGGCCGTCAGCTAACCAATACGACGTGAGACCCAGGCACCCGTGTGAACCAAAAGACAAGTAGCATGTGTCCACAGAGACTGACTCCATACCGCCCTCCCCTGTCTGATAACAGGACGAGCGTATGCAGTGGCCTGAAGGGACCGGGATACAGACCGGCCTTCATGGTCTGATCCCCTGGCGCCGGGCGTTCCGGCTGCTGGAGCTGCGCTTCGTGAAGACCCGCGGTTTCCTGTCTAACTAACGACAGGAATCGTCTTTTCCATGAAAAGAATGCTCATCAATGCAACTCATCCTGAAGAGTTGCGCGTCGCGCTGGTCGATGGCCAGCGTCTGTTCGACCTCGATATCGAATCTTCCACCCGGGAACAGAAAAAAGCCAATATCTACAAGGGCCGGATTACCCGGGTCGAGCCCAGCCTTGAAGCCGCCTTCGTTGACTTTGGTGCCGAGCGCCATGGCTTTCTGCCTCTGAAGGAAATTTCCCGGGATTATTTCCGCAAGCCGCCGGGCCAGATCGAAGGCAAGGTCAATATCAAGGACGCCGTCTCTGAAGGACAGGAAATTATTGTCCAGGTGGACAAGGAAGAACGGGGCAACAAGGGCGCAGCCCTGACCTCGTTCATTTCCCTGGCGGGCCGTTATCTGGTGCTGATGCCCAACAACCCCCGCGCCGGCGGTATCTCACGCCGGATTGAGGGAGAGGAACGGGCCCAGCTCAAGGAAGCCCTGAACGATGTGGATGTGCCCAAGTCCATGGGCATCATTGTGCGCACCGCCGGTATCGGGCGCACGGCAGAAGAGCTTCAGTGGGACCTGAACTATCTGGTAGCCACCTGGGAAGCCATTACCGGCGCCGCCGGTGAACACAAGGCACCACGCCTGCTCCACCAGGAAAGCAACGTCATCATCCGGGCGGTACGGGACTACCTCCGCCAGGATATTGGCGAGGTGCTGATTGACTCGGCAGAAGTCTACGAAAACGTCCTCGGTTTTGTGCGCCAGGTGATGCCCACCTTCGAGAACAAGATCAAGCTTTACGCCGACGAGATTCCCCTGTTCAGCCGTTACCAGATCGAGGCCCAGATCGAGACCGCGTTCCAGCGGGAAGTGAAGCTGCCCTCCGGCGGCGCCATTGTCATCGACCCCACCGAGGCGCTGGTGTCCATCG
>CAYMQO010000056.1:0-9334 GCA_964392405.1 uncultured Marinobacter sp. | reverse complement strand
GACGGTCAGCACCGGGATCACTGGTTCAGCCGTCTGTGGCCCAACATGCTGGGCCAGATTGCCATTTATCGAATCACCCGGGGAGACTGATCATGAAGCCTGTTGCACTGCTTGTGTGGCTCAGCCTTGCGCTGGCGGGTTTCTCCGCGCCAGCCATGGCCGAAGACCGCTACGTTCGCTTTGGCGATTACGAAATCCACTACAACGTTTTCCCCAGCACCTTCCTGACACCGGAAGTTGCTGCCGCCAATAACCTCAACCGCAGCCGGGGAATCGGTATCGTCAACATCGCGATCATGGAGCGTAACGACGACGGCACCCTGACCACCCGGCCTGGCCAGGTCGAGGGACAGGTCCTGAACGATATCCGCCAGGCCCGCTTTCTGGCGTTCCGGCGCATTCAGGAAGGGGACGCCATCTATTTTATTTCCGAGTACCAGTATCGCGACGCTGAGCTGATGACCTTCCAGATTACCGCGCGGCCCAGTGGCCATAGCCAGGATCTGCCGATACGTTTTTCCCAGGCGCTGTTTAATGACTGATTCGGGAGCAGCGAATGCAGGCAGGCTGGTCCTCGCCAGTAACAACCAGGGCAAGCTTCAGGAGCTGGCGGCGCTGCTGAATCCGCTCGGGCTGCAGTTGATGTCCCAGGGCGATCTGGGCGTCAGCGAGGCAGAAGAGCCCGCCGTGACGTTTGTCGAGAACGCCCTGCTCAAGGCCCGCCATGCATCACGCCAGACGGGCCTTGCGGCACTGGCCGATGATTCAGGACTGGCGGTCGATGCTCTTGACGGCCAGCCTGGCGTACGCTCCGCCCGCTACGCAGGTGCAGGCGCCACGGATGCCGACAATGTGAATGCCCTGCTGGAAGCCCTGCAGGGCGTGCCCGAAGCGGACCGGTCAGCCCAGTTTCACTGTGTGCTGGTGTATCTGCGCCATGCCGACGACCCGACCCCGATTATCTGTCACGGGCAGTGGTCCGGCCGTATCCTGGAGCGGCCCCGCGGTAACGGCGGGTTTGGCTACGACCCGGTGTTCTATGCTCCCGAGTTTGATTGCAGTGCCGCCGAGCTGAGTCGCGAACAGAAAAGCAGCGTCAGCCACCGGGGCCGGGCCCTGCGCCTGCTGGTGGAGCGCCTGAGCGCCTGCTGATGACCACTTCTGCTCCTGTTGACGCCAACGCACCGCGCCCACCCCTGAGCCTGTATATTCACGTGCCCTGGTGCGTGCGCAAGTGCCCGTATTGTGATTTCAACTCCCACACGTTCAGCGGTGACCTGCCCGAACAGGCTTACCTGAACGCCATGGTCGAGGACCTGCAGCAGGATCTGCCACTGGCCCGGGAGCGAACCATTGAGACCGTCTTTATCGGAGGTGGTACGCCCTCACTGATGTCGGCATCGTTCTACCAGGACCTGTTTCAGCAGCTTCGGCAACGGTTATCCTTCAGTCCGGAGGCCGAAATCACGCTGGAAGCCAATCCCGGCACGGTGGAGCAGTCTCGCTTCCACGGCTACCGGGAAGCGGGCATTAACCGCCTGTCGATCGGTATCCAGAGCTTCCAGGCGGAGTTCCTGCAGAAACTGGGCCGCATCCACGACGGGGATGAAGCGCACCGGGCCATCGAGGCCGCGGTGAATGCCGGTTTCAGCAACTTCAATCTGGATCTGATGCACGGGCTGCCGGGGCAGACACCCGGGCAGGCGCTGGCTGATCTCGATGCGGCACTTGCCTGGCAGCCACCCCATCTGTCCTGGTATCAGCTTACCCTCGAACCCAATACCGAATTCTACAGCCGGCCACCGGCCTTACCGGAGGATGACGCCTTATGGGCCATCTGGCAGGCCGGACGGGAAAAACTGCTGACCTCGGGTTTTGAGGATTATGAGGTGTCCGCCTGGGCCCGCCCCGGGATGGCATCCCGCCACAACTTGAATTACTGGACCTTTGGTGATTATCTGGCCATTGGCGCTGGCGGCCACGGCAAGGTATCGCTGGCAGACGGAGAAGTCCGCCGATACTGGAAGACCCGGCAGCCGGAAGCCTATCTGTCCCGTATTGGCAGTCGTACTGCGGGGAGCCAGGTGGCAGAGCTGGAAGAACGGCCGCTGGAGTTCATGATGAACGTGCTACGGCTGCAGCAAGGGGTCGATGAGTCGGTGTTCCAGGCAAGGACCGGTTTACCCCTGACTAACATTGCTGCAATACTGGACGATCTGAGAGCCAGGAAACTGCTGGAACCCGATCGCCTGCAGGCGACAGCGTTGGGACGGCAGTACCTGAACAGTGTGCTGGAGCAATTTCTGTGAATAATATCGCCAACAAGCCCATCCCCGGTGCCATCCGCTGGCTCGGTGGGGCAACCGCCGCAGTGCTGGTGGTCCAGCTTGGACTGAACCAGCCGCTGCAAACCGGTGCTGCGCCCCAGGGCATGCTGAGCTTCCAGCTGGCAACCACCGGGGAAAAGGCAACCGTTATTTCGGCAAGCTGGGGTAACAGCCTCTGGCCCCACGCATCGCTGTGGAGCGGCTTCCTGTTTGCCGCCCTGTACACCACCTTACTGATCCTGCTGACCAACCATCTGCTGACCGACCGGCCCGGTGTCCGCGAGCAGGAGGCCGGCCGCTGGGTACGCCGGCTGTTCGTACTGGCCGGCTTGGCACATGTGGTGGAATATGCGGTGCTGCTGGCGAATCTGGATACGCCGGAAGATGGTCTCACCCTGACCGCCACCCTGCTGGCGCTGGCCAACTACACCGCCTTGCTGATGGGTCTTGCCGGCCTGGTGGTCATCCGTGCTGCCCGCCGGCGTCCGCTGCAGCCATCAGAGCCTCAGGAGCCCACCTCGGAGAACGGCGGCTAATTCTCCGCGGACTCAGTTGGTGCGCCGGTATACCAGATCCCAGACGCCGTGGCCCAGGTTCTCGCCCCGCTTCTCGAACTTGGTAACGGGCCGATGATCTGGCCGCGGTGAATAGCCGCCCTCTTCCTGCGCGTTCATAAAGCCCTCGGAGTCGTCCATCACTTCCAGCATGTGTTCGGCGTAGTTCTCCCAGTCCGTTGCGAGATGGAGGATGCCGCCCACCCGCAGCTTGTGCCGCAGGCGCTGAACAAACTCCCGCTGGATCAGGCGGCGCTTGTGGTGTTTCTTCTTCGGCCAGGGGTCCGGGAAAAACACCATCACCCGATCAATGGACGCGTCCGGCAGGCACAGGTCGATCACATCGTTGGCGTCGATGGCATAAATCCGCACATTCTCCAGCCCCCGTTCCTCGATCTCCCGCAGCATGGCGCCAACCCCGGGCGTGTGGACCTCCACCCCGATAAAATCCTGCTCCGGTGCGGCTGCGGCCATTTCGGCAAGGGACTGCCCCATGCCGAAACCGATTTCCAGATTCAGCCAGGCCTCGCGCCCGAAGATTTCCCGCGGGTCGATGACCCCCTGCTCCCGGTTCAGGCCATAACTGGGCCACAGCCGATCATGAGCCTTCTTCTGGCCCTCTGTCATGCGCCCCTGGCGGATGACGAAACTGCGTACGCCACGGCGAGTGGTAATGCTGTCTTTATCGGATGTTTTGTCTGAATCTGTCATGTTCTCCCCGATCTGACTGACGTTCAGTAAGCCTACAGTCTAACAGAGGCGGCCGTATTCGTGACCTGGCGGGCCGGTTTGCGGTCCAGCTTACGATAACTCAGGGCCTCAACCAGATGCTCCCGGCTGATGGTGTCGGCTTCCGCCAGATCGGCGATGGTGCGGGCCACCCGTAAAATCCGGTGTAACGCCCGGGCGGAAAGCCCAAGCCGTTCCATGGCGCCCACCAGCATTCGCTTGCTGTCATCATCCACCACACAATGCTCTTCCAGCGCACGGCCAGACAGCGCGGCGTTAACGCTGCCCCGGGCGACGGCCCGGTCCCTGGCCCGGCCCACCCGCTGCCGGACCTGGCTGGTGGATTCGCCCGCTGTGCTCTGCATCAGCACTTCCCCGCCCTGGACGGGCACTTCCACATGCAGGTCAAACCGGTCCAGCAGCGGACCCGAGAGACGGGACTGATACCGGATCACTTGCGGTGGCGAGCACTGGCACTCAATGGTGGGATGGCCCTGGTAACCGCAGGGACAGGGGTTCATGGCGCCAATCACCTGGAAGCGGGCCGGATAGGTGACCTGATTGGCGGCGCGGGAAATGACGATCTCTCCCGACTCCATGGGCTCGCGCAGTACTTCCAGCACCTTGCGATCAAACTCCGGCAATTCGTCGAGGAAGAGCACCCCATGATGAGCCAGGGAGATCTCCCCGGGCCGGGGGTTGCTGCCGCCACCCACCAGCGCGATAGCGGACGCAGTGTGGTGCGGCGCGCGATACGGCGGCTGACGCCAGCCGTCGGTGCGGATGGGCAAACCGGCAATGGAGTGGACGCTGGCCACTTCCAGCGCCTGCTGGTCATCCAGCGCGGGCAACAGACCGGGAATGCGGCTGGCCAGCATGCTTTTGCCGGTGCCCGGCGGGCCAAACAGCAGCAGGTTATGACCACCGGCGGCCGCAATTTCCAATGCCCTCCTGGGCACATGCTGCCCCCGCACATCGGCAAGGTCCGGCCCATCCGAGGGCCGGTTCTGCAACGTCATGGGTGTCACCGGTTGCAGCTTTTCCGTACCCGCCAAGTGCTCACATACCGCCAGCAAATGGCTCGCCGCAAGCACATCATCACCACCGGCGAGGGACGCCTCATCGGCGTTTTCCTGGGGCACCAGAATCCGGCGACCGGCCTCCCGCGCCGCCATCACCGCCGGTAATACGCCCCGCACCGGGCGCAGGCTGCCGTCCAGGGCCAGTTCTCCCAGCCATTCCAGATCATCCGTCACATCGGCCGCCAGCTGCCCCGACGCCACCAGAATACCCAGGGCAATGGCCAGGTCGAAGCGACCCCCTTCCTTGGGCAGATCGGCGGGGGCAAGGTTGATGGTGATTCGTCGGGCCGGAAAGTCGAAACCGGCATTCATCAGAGCGCTGCGGACCCGGTCCTTGCTTTCCCGCACAGCGGTTTCAGCAAGGCCCACAATAGAGAGGGACGGCAGGCCACTGGAGAGGTGCACTTCAACCGTAACGGCCGGAGCGCTGACACCCAGCCGGGCACGGGTATGGATCGTTGCGAGCATGACATCTTCCCTGACAGAGGTAACCGATCCGGCGAGAGTACTGCCTGTGCTCCCGGTACGCCGGACCGGAATCAGTTATCGGTTTTCGCGGCCTGAGCTTCCAGTTCCGTCACCCGCTTTTCCAGCAGCTCAAGTTTCTCGCGGGTACGCAGCAGCACTGCCTGCTGGGCGTCAAACTCTTCGCGGGTGACCAGCTCGAGCTTCGAAATGACGGACATGACCGCCGCCCTGGCCTGATTTTCAACATCTTCCCGGGCAGCCCGGGCCATATCCGGCACAAACTGGCCAAACTGTTGCTGAACCTGCGAGAACAGGTCGTTGGGAATCTTCGCCACATCAGTCTCCCGGTTGATCGCTTTGCGGAAGCAGAACCAACGTCACTTCCGGATGGGCAAGAGTGTAACACAGCGCGCACGGGGCCATGTGTCGCCGTTGCCTGTGCAAAACACCGCACTAATGTGGTTCACGGCGCCTCCTGCTGCGCTACAATGGCGCAGAGTGGGGACCCGTTTTGGAACACACTAGCAATAAGACACTGTTCGTTAAAGATATTTTTGCGTTGGCATACACGATGCTAAACCCCGTACACAATCCGCACAATTGCTGTGCGGGGTGGCATCCGTACCCGGTCACTTCACGACGGTGAGCAGAAGCCGGGACGGCAAATCCAAGGAGACACACATGAAACTTGTGACAGCAATCATCAAGCCCTTCAAGTTGGACGATGTCCGTGAGGCGCTATCCGAAATTGGCGTTCAGGGCGTAACCGTAACTGAAGTTAAGGGCTTCGGGCGGCAAAAAGGACACACCGAGCTCTACCGTGGCGCCGAATACGTGGTGGACTTTCTGCCCAAGGTGAAAGTTGAGGTTGCTATTGGGGACGGGCTGCTGGACCAGGTCATCGAATCTATTACCAAAGCCGCCAACACCGGCAAGATCGGTGACGGCAAGATTTTTGTCACCGAATTGGAGCAGGTGATCCGGATCCGGACCGGCGAAACCGGCGAGGAAGCCATCTGATACCGATCATCTGAACGGTCTGGCCAACGCAAAAATTCCAATTTCCTGTTAAGCCTCGTGCGGAGGGCTTCCCATGGACAACAGTGTTTTTCATTTGCAATACGCTATAGATACCTTCTATTTTCTTGTTTGCGGTGCATTAGTCATGTGGATGGCGGCAGGCTTTGCCATGCTGGAATCCGGGCTGGTGCGCGCCAAGAACACTACCGAAATTCTCACCAAGAACATGGCACTGTTTGCCGTGGCGTCCACCATGTATCTGATCTGCGGTTACGCCATCATGTATGGCGGCAACCTCTTCCTGTCCGGCATGGGCTCGCTGGAGGTAAACGGTGTGCTGGATGAGTTCAGTCAGCGCGACGACTTTGAAGGCGACTCCATCTACTCAGGTGCGGCGGACTTCTTCTTTCAGGTGGTGTTCGTGGCCACCGCCATGTCCATCGTCTCCGGTGCCGTTGCTGAGCGCATGAAGCTCTGGAGTTTCCTGGCGTTTGCGGTGGTGATGACCGGATTTATCTATCCTTTGGAAGGCTCCTGGACCTGGGGCGGTAGCGATGTGTTTGGTCTGTACAATCTGGCCGAGCTGGGCTTCAGCGACTTCGCCGGGTCCGGGATCGTCCACATGGCCGGCGCTGCAGCGGCCCTGGCCGGAGTGATCCTGCTCGGCGCCCGCAAGGACAAATATGGTCCCAATGGAGAGATCCGGGCTTTTCCCGGTGCGAATATGCCGCTGGCTGCCCTGGGTACTTTCATCCTGTGGTTGGGCTGGTTTGGATTTAACGGCGGTTCGGTACTGAAACTGGGAGATATCGCCAGCGCCAACTCGGTTGCCATGGTCTTCCTGAACACCAACGCGGCCGCAGCGGGTGGCGCCATTGCCGCACTGGTCACCGCACGGCTCATATTCGGCAAGGCCGACCTGACCATGCTTCTGAACGGCGCCATCGCCGGGCTGGTGGTCATCACCGCCGAGCCATCCACTCCCAGCGCCCTGACTTCCACCTGCTGGGGATTGCTCGGCGGCGTGCTGGTGGTGTTAAGTATCGTCACTCTGGACAAACTGCACATTGACGATCCGGTTGGTGCCATTTCCGCCCACGGCGTCTGCGGCTTCCTCGGCCTGATGCTGGTACCGGTCACCAACAGCAACGCTGCCTTCGCAGGTCAGCTGGCGGGAGCGGTAACTATCTTCGTGTGGGTGTTCGGAGCCAGCCTGATCGTCTGGGGCATCCTCAAGGCCGTCGCCGGCATCCGCGTCAGCGAACAGGACGAGTACGATGGTGTCGACCTGGCGGAGTGTGGCATAGAGGCCTATCCGGAGTTCGTCACCGGGAAGTGATGTGAGTCAGTAATCCCGGGGCAGCCATGGCTGCCCCTTTTTTACCTCATGAACCGTCTGCCTGATAACAGCGTTACCCTTCTGACGGCCGCACCGGGTCCTCCAGCGCCTCCAGCATGAACTGGGGCAACGCCAGCGCGCCCCGGTGAACATTCTCGTTGTAGTAGCGGGTGACGAATGGCCGGTCGGCCGCGTCCTCTTCCCGGAAATACCGCGTATGAACGCCTTTACCGCCCATGGTGCAACTCCACCACCCTGTCGGGTAGACCGGCTGGGGGAACGGCAGGGTCTGGACGTGATCGAAGCCGGCTTCTTTCATGTCCTCATGGATACCGCGAATGATGGAGTCAGTATGTAGCAGCGGCGATTCGCTCTGCTGAACCACCAGCCCGCCATCCCGGAGTGCGATCATGCAATCCCGATAGAAGTCCAGCGCGAACAGCCCTTCCGCCGGTCCTACCGGGTCTGTGCTGTCGACGATAATCAGGTCAATGGAGCCGGGTGCCTGATCCCGCATCCACTGAATACCGTCGCCAAAGAAAAAGTTGGCCCGCGGGTCCTGATTGGACTCACAGAGTTCCGGGAAGTATTGCTCTGCAACCCGGGTCACCCGCTCATCGATTTCCACCTGCCAGGCTTCTTCTACGCCCGGGTGCTTGAGCACTTCGCGCAATGTGCCGCTGTCTCCGCCGCCGATAATCACCTCTTTTTTCGGATCCCGGTGAGTAAACATGGCCGGGTGCGTCATCATTTCGTGGTACAGGAAATTGTCGCGGCTTGTCAGCATCACGCAGCCATCCAGCACCATCAGATTGCCGAAGGTCTCGGTTTCCCAGACCTCGAGTTTCTGGAACGGGGTCTGCTCCTCGTGGAGCTTGCGCCGGACCTGTAACGAGAATGCCGTGCCCTGATCCTGGAAAACTTCGGTAAACCAGTTCTTGTCCAGTGTGCTCATTGTTGAACCTCCCTTATGACTGGGCGCCATTGTAGGGCCGGAGGCCCCACAGCCAAAGGTTTTATTGCCTGATATCGCTGTCTTGCGGGTTCCACCGGTGGGCGGTGCAGCCTACAATGGGCGCGCCCGACTCCCGGCCCATTCGCGACTCAGGATACCAGTATGACCATCAGATCCACCGCCAGCCAGGTCTATAACATTCCGCAATGGAGCGACGGTTATATTGATGTGAGCACCGATGGCGATGTTCTGATCCGGCCCCACCGGCAGCGCCAGGACCAGACCATCAACCTGCCCGCACTGATCCGCCAGCTCAACCAGAAGGATATCGCGCTTCCGGTACTGCTGCGCTTTACGGATATTCTCCACGATCGGGTGAACTCCCTGTGCCAGGCTTTTAACGATGTGGCCATTGAGCGGGGCTATCAGGGCCGCTATACCGCCGTCTATCCCATCAAGGTGAACCAGCAGCGCCGTGTGGTGGAAGAGCTGCTGCAGGCGCAGCCCGCCGCCGCCAACGGCCAGATCGGCCTGGAAGCCGGCAGCAAGCCCGAGCTGATGGCGGTACTGGCACTGTCCGGCCGGGGCTCGGTGATCGTCTGTAACGGGTACAAGGATCGTGAATATATCCGTACTGCACTGATCGGTCAGAAGCTGGGCTCTCAGGTCTTCATCGTGGTGGAGAAGCCATCAGAGCTGAAGCTGATCCTGGAAGAGGCCCGGCAGCTGCAGGTCCGTCCGCTTATCGGCGTGCGGGCACGGCTCGCCACCATCGGCAAGGGCAACTGGCAGAACACCGGCGGTGAGAAGTCCAAGTTCGGGCTGTCAGCAGGCCAGGTGCTGGATGTAGTGGAGCGCCT
>CAYMQO010000055.1:0-9338 GCA_964392405.1 uncultured Marinobacter sp. | reverse complement strand
CCAGCGAATTGGGTGACGCCAGAATTAAAAAGTGCCGGTGGGGTACCCGTACCTGGACGTCGTTGAATACACCTGAGTAATCCCCAGGCCGTAACAAGCGGGACGTTTTGGGAAACGGGTATTTTCCCACGCTGGAATCTGAATCAGGCAGACAGACGTACGCGGCCTTTGGCACGACGACGTGACAGTATCTTGCGGCCGTTAGCAGTGGCCATGCGGGCACGGAAACCGTGGTTGCGCTTACGCTTCAGGACGCTCGGTTGAAACGTTCTTTTCATGGTCGAGTTCTCATCAATTCAGTGGTGGATCCGCAGCAAGTGGCTGCAAAATGAACAGTCAAAACAGGAGCGGCATTCTAAGCAAACCGTGGCGGAATTTCAACGGTTTCTACCAGATGAGTACGAAAGGGTAGAAGGCATGATTGGCAATGTGGGCCTATCGCTCGAGTAATAACATCAGTAGTTCTTTTTTTAATTTTTTAAATCTTTTCTGTAATTACTGTTATTAGGCACAGACATTTCTGTGGATAGGCCAAAAAATCATAATGAGAACAAGCGCCTGTCCCAATGACAAGGCTGTTGTCAGCCAGGGCTGAGCTCTGTGAACTGAGTCAGGACGGATTGGGGAGAAATCGGGTTTCGATGAAATTCCGGGGTTATCCCGAAACGCTCCCGTGTGGGTGAACAGGGTTGCAGACAGGGAGTGAACAGGGTCCTGTGGATAACTTTTATTCGAAAGATTTCTGTACACAACCGTGTTTGTAAGATTGTAAAAATTTGATAACTAAGAGAAAAGATTTCCACAGGGTGTTTATGGGTTCAAGTTTTGGGCTTTTACTGGAGGCACCGGAGAGGTAGAATTTCCGGTCCGGCGATCCATTGGCTCCAACGTTCGGGCTCTTTACAGGATCGCGTTCTGGTTAATCAGCATCGGAGGCAGGCGGTCGTGCCGCAGAGTATCTGGCATCAATGTCTTGAAGTACTCCGGGATGAGTTTCCGGCACAACAGTTCAATACCTGGCTACGGCCTCTTCAGCCGCAGCTGGACGATGGCAATCTGGTGTTGTTTGCGCCCAACCGGTTTGTCATGGACTGGGTCAATCAGAAGTACCTGCGTCGAATCGAAGAGGTCATCAAGGACCTGGAAGGTCATCAGGCGCCGCTGGTCAATATGAAAGTAGGGTCTGCGTCAAAACCAGGTGACATTGACTCAGGTCCGGGCAGAAGCGCGCCAGGCGCACGAGGGCTTCAGTCTGAGCCGGTACGCCGGTCGGTGCCGGTTCCGGAAGACAGTGGGCCGGTTACCGAGGAAGAAAAAGGTGTTGCCGCATCGGTACCGTCGTCATCCCGGGCGTACCCCGGTTCGCGGCGCTCTCCGGTGCAGGTTGAAGGGGACATCAAGCATCAGTCCTTTCTGAATGAAGGGTTTACCTTTGATACGTTTGTCGAGGGTAAATCCAACCAGCTGGCGCGGGCCGCATCCATGCAGGTGGCTGAGAACCCGGGCGGTGCGTACAATCCGCTGTTTCTGTACGGTGGTGTTGGTCTTGGTAAGACCCACCTGATGCATGCCATTGGCAATGAAATTGTACGTCGCGATCCGGGTGCCAAAGTGGCGTATCTGCGCTCGGAGCGGTTTGTGGCGGACATGGTTAAGGCCCTGCAGCTGAACGCCATTAACGAGTTCAAGCGCTATTACCGGTCGGTGGATGCGCTGCTGATCGACGACATTCAGTTTTTCGCCCGCAAGGAACGGTCCCAGGAGGAGTTTTTCCATACCTTCAATGCCTTGTTGGAAGGGGGGCAGCAGGTTATCGTTACCTGTGACCGTTTCCCCAAGGAAATTACCGACATGGAAGAGCGGCTCAAGTCCCGTTTTGGCTGGGGGTTGACGGTCATGGTTGAGCCACCGGAGCTTGAGACACGGGTGGCGATCCTGATGAAAAAGGCTGAGCAGGCCAAAGTGAGATTAAGCAGTGAGGCGGCCTTTTTTATTGCCCAGAAAATCCGCTCCAACGTACGGGAACTGGAGGGCGCGCTGCGGCTGGTCATTGCCAACGCCCATTTTACCGGCTCGGAGATTACGCCACCCTTTATCCGGGAGAGCCTGAAGGACCTGCTGGCGCTGCATGAAAAACAGGTCAGTATGGATAATATCCAGCGTACGGTGGCCGAGTACTACAAGATCAAGGTGTCAGATCTGTTGTCCAAGCGGCGTACCCGGACGGTGACCCGGCCCCGGCAGATGGCCATGGCTTTGTCCAAGGAACTGACCAATCACAGCCTGCCGGAAATCGGTGATGCCTTCGGCGGTCGCGACCATACGACAGTGCTACACGCCTGCAAGAAAATTGTCGAGCTGCAGGAAAGTGACCCGGGCATTCGGGAAGACTATCAGAATTTCATGCGTCTGCTGACCAGTTGACGCCAAGAGTGAGATCGGAACACAGCCACAGGAACGTTGAGTGACATGAAACTGACCATCAGCCGAGAAGCCCTGCTCACGCCACTTCAGTCCATCGCCGGTGTGGTAGAGCGTAAGCAGACCATGCCAGTGCTTTCCAACGTTCTGTTGGTGGCCGAAGACAACCATCTGACGCTGACCGGCACTAATATGGAAGTCGAACTTGTGGCCCGGGTTGCGCCGGTGCACGTTGATCAGCCCGGCGCCATCACAGTACCGGCCCGCAAGCTGTCAGACATCTGTCGTGCGCTCGGTGAAGAAGCTGAAATTGAGCTGCGGCTGGAAGGTGACCGGCTGCACCTGCGTTGTGGCGCCAGTCATTTCACCCTCTCTACGTTGCCGGCGCAGCACTTTCCGAATGTTGAGGACGAGGAAGCAAGCATCCGTCTTGAGGTTCCCCAGAGGGAACTGGGCCGTATGCTTGAAGCCACCGCATTTGCCATGGCCCAGCAGGATGTGCGCTATTACCTGAACGGCCTGCTGCTGGAGGTGGCGCCGGCGTTCTTGCGGACCGTTGCGACCGATGGCCACCGTCTGGCGATGGCCCACTTTGATATGTCGACGGGTGTGACTGAGGAACGGCAGGTGATCGTGCCCCGAAAAGGGGTTCTGGAACTGGCCCGGTTGCTGGAAGATTCGGAGACACCTGCCATCCTGGTGATAGGTGATAACCACCTTCGGGTAACAGTAGGAAGCTACACGTTCACTTCCAAACTGATTGAGGGTAAGTTCCCGGACTATACCCGGGTCATCCCCAGGGGCGGCGACAAGGTCGTGCTGGCGGATCGGACGACCCTCAAGAACACCCTTCAGCGGGCCGGGATTCTGTCCCATGAAAACATTCGCGGGGTGCGGTTGCATCTGAGCATGGATAAGCTGGAAGTGTTTGCCAATAACCCGGATCAGGAGCAGGCCGAGGATGCACTTGCCGTGGAGTACCAAGGCGAACCCCTGCAAATCGGCTTTAACGTTGGCTATCTGGTGGATGTCATGAACGCGCTTGACGATGATCAGGTGCGGTTAACCCTGTCTAACCCCAACAGCAGCGCCCTGATTGAATCTGAAAAGGACGCGCGCAGCCTTTACGTTGTCATGCCCATGCGACTCTGATGCCGCGACAGTCTGAAGAGCCGGCCAGACTTCCGGCTTTCGCGACCGCAGCCGTACGAGTCTGGGCTCCCCGGCCAGAACGTTGATGGGCGAGCAGGTGAAAAGGCGATGACCAGTTCTACCGTAGCACAGGGTTTTCAGGGCGCGCTCCGCATCGGGCAAACCATGCGGGTATTGGGACGGACCGGCATTGGCTGGGCTCTGGGCCATCGTCCCCCTGCCCCCCAGTTGTTACGGGAGACTTTCGAAACCCTTGGCGCGACCTATATCAAACTGGGTCAGTTTATCGCCAGCTCGCCTACCTTCTTTCCCCGGGAGTATGTAGAGGAGTTCCAGAATTGTCTGGATCAGACACCCGCTGTTCCCTATAAAGATATTCGTCGCATCCTGCAGGAAGAGCTTGAGTGTCCGCTGGAGTCGGTCTATCGAAGTATAGAACCCGTTCCGTTAGCATCCGCTTCCATTGCCCAGGTCCACGCCGCCACTCTGGTGACCGGGGAAGAGGTGGTGATCAAGGTTCAGAAGCCGGATGTCGAGACGGTACTTCGAACCGATCTGAACGGACTGTATCTCGCCGCACGGGTACTGGAAACCCTCGCCCCCAGGCTATCCTGGACCTCGATTTCCGGCGTCGTGGACGAAATCCGCAGTACCATGATGGAGGAATGCGACTTTGTTCAGGAAGCCCGGAATCTGGAGACTTCCCGTCGCTTTCTCAAGGCCACCGATAATCGGGTAGCGACGGTGCCTGAGGTCTATCATCACTGCAGTACCCGTCGGGTGCTCACAATGGAGCGTTTTCGTGGTGTTCCGTTAACGGATCTGGAAAGCCTCCGACAAGTCACTCCAGATCCGGAGGCTACCCTGATCGCTGCCATGAATACCTGGTTCGCCAGCCTGACACAGTGTGAGTTTTTTCACGCGGACGTTCACGCTGGCAACCTGTTGGTGCTGGAGGACGGCCGGGTCGGCTTTATTGACTTCGGGATCGTCGGGCGTATTCGCCCGGAAACCTGGCAGGCGGTTTTTCAGCTTGTTTCGGCGATGAGTGCGGGTGAGTTTGAAACCATGGCGGAGGCCATGGTGCCTATTGGAATCACCAGAGTCGCAGTTGATACCCATGCCCTGGCCGAGGATTTACGGGAGCTTTACAGCCGGCTGGACAACATGAACCGGTATAACTCGGATTCCCAGAACGCGGACGACCAGGTCAACGCACTGTTAATGGAAATGGTTCGGGTCGGCGAACTTCACGGGCTGCACTTTCCCAGGGAATTTGCGTTGCTTCTGAAACAGTTTCTGTATTTTGATCGTTACGTCCATCTGCTGGCGCCAGGCATGGACATGTTCGTAGATGAACGATTGACGCTGCTGCACTGATGGCCCTGCTGAATCTCCACATCGAAAATTTCCGCAATCTGGTCGCGGATAAGCTGAACTTTTCTCCTTCCGTCAACCTTATCTACGGCGCTAATGGTAGCGGTAAGACCAGCCTTCTTGAGGCCATTGCCTATCTTGGGCTTGGCCGGTCCTTCCGGCAGAATCGACATCAGGTTGTGTGCCAGCAGGGGCAGCATCAGTTTGTGATTTTTGGCAAAGTGACTGGTGCTGATTCTGGTTCTTCAAGCGTCGATAGAATGCCATTGGTGCACCTCGGTTTCTCCCGAAATATTCAATCCCGTGAAACCCGTTTGAGGGTGAATGGCGAGAATGTTTACAGCCTTTCGGTACTGGCTTCGCTGTTTCCCGTGTCCGTTATCGATCCTGGTGTTTTTGAGGTCATTGCTGGCGGTCCTGGCAAACGACGGCAGTTTCTGGACTGGTTAGTGTTCCACGTGGAACATTCCTTCGGCGGACTATGGCAACAATGCCAGAGGACCATATCCCAGCGGAATCAAATTCTCAGAAGTGGTACAATAGATGACCAGCAGCTGGACGTCTGGGATCGGCAGTTTGTAGAAATCGCCCAGCAGGTAACGGTCTTGCGTGAGGCTGTTTTTGAGGAGTTCGAATCGGTATTTCGCTCTGTCCTCACAGAGATCCACAGCGACTGGGGTGACGCCTTAAAGGTTGATTACTACCCGGGTTGGGATCGCAAGAAAGGGCTCGCCGATACACTTCGGGAACATCGTGAGCAGGAACGCAAGGTCGGCCATACGCTTTATGGTCCAAACCGGGCGGACGTTCGGCTTCGTTATCAGGGCCGTGCCGTCGCGGACATCTTTTCCCGGGGTCAACAGAAAACTCTGGTTATTCTGATGAAATTGGCGCAAGGGCAAGTCCTTGCCAAATACGGGAAACAGGTGACTTTCCTGCTTGATGATATTAATGCGGAGCTAGACCTGGCTCATCGTCAACTTTTGGCAGAAAGGCTCAATGAGCTTGGCAGTCAGATCTTTATGACCGCGATTGAACGTCCGGAACCCTCCCTGTTATGGGAGCACCCACCGTCTGACTTTAAGATGTTCCACGTGGAACATGGCCGGTTAACGGAAGAACAAACCAGCGCTTCAGGAGCGTCCGAATGAGTGAACAAAGTTATAACTCCTCCAGTATCAAGGTGTTAAAAGGCCTGGATGCCGTGCGTAAACGCCCCGGCATGTACATCGGTGACACAGACGATGGCACCGGCCTTCATCACATGGTGTTTGAACTGGTGGACAACTCCATTGACGAAGCCCTGGCAGGCTTTTGCTCTGAAATTGGGGTGGTCATTCATGCGGACGAGTCCGTCACGGTTCGCGACAACGGTCGTGGCATACCGGTCGACATCCATGAGGAAGAAGGGGTATCCGCTGCCCAGGTCATTATGACAGTCCTCCATGCCGGCGGTAAGTTCGACGACAACTCCTACAAGGTCTCAGGCGGTCTTCATGGTGTTGGGGTTTCTGTAGTGAACGCCCTCTCCTCCAGACTCAAGCTCACCATTCGCCGTGCGAACAAGGTGCACGAGCAGATCTACAGCCATGGTGTTCCCAACGGTCCCCTGTCTGTGGTCGGCGAGACCGACCGCAGTGGCACAGAAGTTCACTTCATTCCCTCGCCGGATACTTTTACCAGTATTGAGTTCCACTACGACATTCTGGCAAAACGACTGCGGGAACTGGCGTTCCTGAACTCCGGCGTTCGCATCCGTCTCCAGGACGAGCGCACCGGTAAAGAGGAAATCTTTGAGTACGAAGGCGGGCTGCGTGCCTTCGTAGAACACCTGAACCAGAACAAAACGCCGCTTAACCGGGTGTTTCACTTCACCCGTGAGCGGGAAGACGACGGCATCGTGGTGGAAGTTGCGATGCAGTGGAACGACGCATTCCAGGAGAATATCTATACCTTTACCAACAATATCCCCCAGCGGGACGGCGGTACCCACCTGGCTGGGTTCCGCTCTGCGCTGACCCGCTCCCTGAACAACTATATCGAGCACGAAGGTCTGGGCAAAAAGGCGAGGGTAAACACCTCCGGTGACGATGCCCGGGAAGGACTGACGGCCATTGTCAGCGTCAAGGTACCTGATCCGAAATTCTCCTCCCAGACCAAAGACAAGCTGGTGTCCTCCGAAGTCAAAACAGCGGTAGAACAGGAGCTTTATCAGAGTTTTTCCGAATACCTCCAGGAACAGCCCGCCGAGGCCAAGATCATCGTTAACAAGATGATCGAAGCCGCCCGTGCCCGAGAGGCTGCGAGAAAAGCCCGGGACATGACCCGACGCAAAGGCGCGCTGGATATCGCAGGCCTGCCTGGAAAACTGGCCGACTGTCAGGAAAAAGATCCGGCACTTTCTGAACTGTTCATTGTGGAGGGTGACTCCGCCGGCGGTTCCGCCAAACAGGGAAGAGAGCGTCGTACCCAGGCCATCCTGCCTCTGAAGGGTAAGATCCTGAACGTGGAGAAAGCGCGGTTTGACAAGATGCTGTCGTCGGCCGAAGTGGGCACCCTGATCACCGCCCTGGGCTGCGGCATCGGACGGGAGGAGTTCGATCCGGACAAGCTGCGGTATCACTCTATTATCATCATGACGGACGCGGACGTGGATGGCTCCCACATTCGTACCCTGTTACTGACCTTCCTGTTCCGTCAGATGCGGGAAATCATTGAGCGGGGCCACGTGTTTATCGCCATGCCGCCGCTGTACAAGGTCAAGCGTGGCAAGCAGGAACAGTACCTGAAGGATGAGCGGGCTCTGGAAGCCTATCTCACCCAGACCGCACTGGAAGGCGCGCAGCTCTTCGTCAATCCGGACGCGCCACCGATCCGCGAATCGGCGCTGGAAACCATGGTCAAGGACTACCAGTCGGTTATGACCATGATTGAACGCCTTGCCCGGGCCTATCCGGAGATGGTCCTGCGGCAGATGGTGAATAACTCGACCCTCGACCCGGAAGATCTTGCCTCCGAGGAAACGGTAACCCGATGGGTGAACCGTCTCGGCGAAGGGCTGGATCTGGATCGTCGTACTGGCACCAAGTACACCTTCTCGGTGGAAAAGGATGAGGAGCGTAACCTTTACTTACCCAGGGTCGACGTGTTCGTCCACGGTATCCCGTACACCCATGTGTTCAACCAGGACTTTTTCGACTCTGCCTCCTACAAGGCCATCGCCCGGCTCGGGGAAACCCTGGACGGCCTGATTGAGGACGGTGCGTTCATTCAGCGTGGCGAGCGGAAGCAGGCGATACTCAGTTTTGAAGGCGCCCTGCAGTGGCTGATGAAGGAAGCCCAGCGCGGCCTGAACATCCAGCGCTACAAGGGACTGGGAGAAATGAACCCGGAGCAGCTGTGGGAAACCACCATGGATCCGGAGTCACGGCGCATGATGAAGGTGACCATCGAAGATGCCATTGCGGCAGACCAGATCTTTACCACCTTGATGGGTGACGATGTGGAACCCCGCAGGGAGTTCATTCAGAGCAATGCACTGGCAGTGCATAACCTGGATGTGTGATTGATAGCTAATAGAGCATAGCTAGCGGAATATTATGGCCCCGGTGAGGTAACTCTTCCGGGGCTTTTCTTTGGTTCCGCCACAGCGGTTCAGGTAACCGACCCTGCAGGTTCAGCCAGAATACCCGTTCCTGTTTCAGCAACACCACTGGGCAGCAGATAAGCCTGCAGCAGCACATTAATCTGGTCCGCAAACTGTTCAACCGACACGCCCTGTTCCCGGTACTTGCGTCTTTTCAGGTACCAGTCCTGCATCATGGCCTTGATCAGTGACGACAGGAGTCGTGCCGGTATCTCCCGGAAAACTCCCTGCTCGATCCCTTCTGTAATGATATTGAAAAAGATCGTCTCGATTTCCCGTTCGGTTGCTATGGCGTTCTGTTTTTCCACCGGTGGCAGACTTTTCGCTTCCATATAGGAAAAATAAAACCAGGGGCGGATCAGTTCGCTTAGAAATACATGCGCCCGGAGGGCCTGGGAGAGCTTTTCGACAGGGTCGTGGATGTCCGCAATGTATTGCAGAACGGTGCGCCGGGTGAGCTTGAACCCGTGGCTCTGAATTAGGTGAATCAGATCGTCCTTGTTGCGGATATACGCGTAAAGGCCGCCCATGCTCAAGCCGGAATCCGAGCAGAGATCCCGCAAGGTCATCGCGTGGAAGCCCTTGGAATTGGCTAGCCGCAGGGTGGAGTCAATTATACGGGCCAGATTCCGGGTCGCCGTTGTTTCTTTCTTGATGCGGATCTTGTCCGTGTTTTCCTGGTACAGCTCCCGACAGATTTCTTCTTTCGAGAGACTGAGTTCTGCCTTGAATGCTTCAAAAT
>CAYMQO010000054.1:6913-9361 GCA_964392405.1 uncultured Marinobacter sp. | reverse complement strand
CTATTGCCGACTTTGCCGAACGTATCGCCAGGGAAGCGGGTGAACTGATCCGCCGGGAGCGCGAGCAGAACACCCTGCGCACCGACTATAAGCAACAGACCGAGCTGGTCACCCATGCGGATGTGCTGGCGGATGAGTTTATTACCGCGGCCATTCGGCAGGCCTGGCCGGAGCACCGTATCCTGTCGGAAGAGGGTATGCCGGATCTGAGCCAGGCGGAGAATCTCGATACTCCGCTGTGGATCGTCGATCCCATTGATGGCACCGTGAACTATGCCTATGGCCATCCTCAGGTTGCGGTTTCCATTGCCTGGGCGGAGAAAGGGCAGGTCCAGGTCGGTGTGGTTCATGCACCTTTTTCTGACGAGACGTTCCGGGCCGAGAAAGGCCATGGGGCAACGCTTAACGACCGGCCTATCAGGCACAGCGGCGCTACCGATCTGCGCCAGACCCTGTTCGCCACCGGTTTTCCCTACACCAAGGATCACCTTGAGCCTCTCGTGCGCCGCCTGAACGTGATGATTCACCACTGCCGGGACCTGCGCCGCATTGGCTCCGCTGCGCTGGATATCTGCTGGGTTGCCTGTGGCCGCCTGGATGCCTACTACGAGTCCGTCAGCCCCTGGGACTTTGCCGCCGCCAAGCTGATTGCCCGGGAAGCCGGCGCCCGCGCCGGGCATTTCAGTGAGGTGCCCGCCGGTTATCCGGAAGACCTTTGGGGACAAAACAATCTGGTTACCGCGCCCGACATTTACGACCGCATCCGGGAATTACTGGCGAACGCCTGAGCTGGGGCCGTCGGGCCGCCTGGATTTCGTTGTCCCGTGTCAAACAGACGCAACCCGCCAGCAGGTAATCTATAGTGAGGTCTGAGCATTCAGTTTCTACGGCGGCATCGCCGTGTAACAGGAGAAAGCCAATATGAGTCAGTCAGATAGCAATAACAAGCGTCCTTCCACCACCGGAGCCGGTGCCCCCGCCGTCAGTGATCGCAATTCCCTGACGGTCGGACCGGATGGCCCTATCCTTCTTCACGATGTGCATTTTCTGGAACAGATGGCGCACTTCAACCGTGAGAAAGTTCCCGAGCGACAGCCCCATGCCAAAGGCTCCGGCGCGTTCGGTGTGTTTGAAACAACCGAGGATGTGTCCGCCTATACCAAAGCAGCCCTTTTTCAGAAGGGCTGTAAGACCGACATGCTGGCCCGCTTTTCTACCGTAGCCGGCGAGGCAGGCAGTCCTGATACCTGGCGGGACGTACGTGGTTTTTCACTGAAGTTCTACACCAGCGAAGGCAACTACGACCTGGTGGGCAATAATACGCCCATCTTTTTCGTTCGGGACCCGATGAAGTTCCCGCATTTTATCCGCAGTCAGAAACGGCTGCCGGATTCTGGCCTGCGTGATAACCACATGCAGTGGGACTTCTGGACCCTGAATCCGGAATCTGCCCACCAGGTGACCTACCTGATGGGCGAGCGCGGGTTGCCGCGGACCTGGCGCCACATGAACGGTTATGGCTCTCACACCTTCATGTGGGTCAACGCATCCGGTGAGCGTTTCTGGGTCAAGTATCATTTCCACACCCATCAGGGCATGGAATTTTTCACCAACGACGAAGCCAAAAACATGGCCGGCGAAGATGCCGATTTCCACCGTCGCGACCTCTTCGACGCCATCGCCCGGGGCGATCACCCGGCCTGGACGCTGCATGTCCAGGTCATGCCTTATGAAGATGCCAGGACCTACCGGTTCAACCCCTTTGATCTTACCAAGACCTGGCCCCACTCCGACTACCCGCTGATCAAGGTGGGGACCATGACGCTCAACCGCAATCCGGATAACTTCTTTGCCGAGATTGAGCAGGCGGCGTTCTCACCGGGTAACGTCGTGCCCGGTATTGGCTTGTCGCCGGACAAGATGCTGCTGGGCCGTGCCTTTGCCTATAACGACGCCCAGCGCCACCGCATCGGTACCAACTTCCATCAGTTGCCGGTGAACAAGCCGAAAGTGGATGTGAACACCTATATGTTCGATGGCAACATGGCCTACGATCACAGCGGCAACCGCCCGGTATATGCCCCCAACTCCGAGGGCCGTCCGTGGTCTGACGAGACCGGCCCCGTGGACGACCGCTGGGATACGGACGGTGACATGGTCCGCAGTGCCTATACCCTGCGAAAGGATGACGACGACTTCTCCCAGCCGGGTACTCTGGTACGGGAAGTGTTCAATGACGCCCAACGTGAACAGCTGGTCGATACCGTTGCCGGTGCGCTGCTCGGCGGTGTACGCAGTCCTGTTCTGGAGCGTGCCTTTGAGTACTGGAAGAACATCGACGCCGACGTGGGCAAACGCATCGAGGAAAAGGTCAGGGCCGGCTCTGTGGACGAGCCGGTTTCAGGGATGAGTGAGGGCTAGACCTCTGACCGTCTGATACCGTTGTGG
>CAYMQO010000054.1:0-6813 GCA_964392405.1 uncultured Marinobacter sp. | reverse complement strand
TGGCGCCGGCAACCGATTGAGGGGCAGGGCTGCACCGAAATCTATAATCGCCGGACTTCCATCAACGGAAACCAGCACATTTCCGGAGTTGCCAAGGTCCATATGCGCCACGCCACGCGCGTGGAGCGCTTTCACATCAGCCAGCAGCCGGGGAAAAAAGTCCTGCGGCAACCGGTTTCGATCAGCCTGCTCTTTGACGGATACGCCTTCAACCAATCCGTAAGTTACACTCGGTAGGGAGTCGCTGCTCAAAGCGATCGCCTGGGGCGTAAAATCGAGACCCTCAACCGCCTTCAGCATTCGATACTCATGGGCGGCAAGCACCATAAAGTATTTTCCCAGTGGTCCCCGGGAAAACTGATACGACTTGTCGACCTGCTTGTTGCCATAGCCGTCGGTACGAATCGTCAGCACCGACTTATACCATTTTCGGTCATTCAGCTGGCTGTTCATTTTCTCCCCCCGAACCACGAAACGCCCTGTGCCACGTTGCTGGAGTAAACGGTCATTCCCAACGGCGACCAATGATCTGACGGGAACGATGAAAGGCGGCACAAGAGGTGAGGCTCCGACAGCGGTTTCCGCGGCCCAACAACCCCGTGCAAAGGCGAAAAAAAAGCAGATCAACGGAGAGCTGATCTGCTTTGTTCTTGTGAGATATTCGAGAAGTCAGGCGGCAAACGAAGTGATGAGATCCTATCTCAAACCATTAACCCTCTATTTACCCAACTGCCAGGCTTTTTCCTGACTCCTCAACTACCTTCTATCTATTGCAGTAAAACCAGTACCCATGATTTTACCATAACAAATTATGAGAACAACTTCACAAAACCGTAACAGGTTTGTAAGGCAACCGCGTGACCTCAATCGCAGCGGGCCAGGATAGTCGCAACAATAGAGTGAAGGGGCGGTCGGCAGGTCTATGCCACACCCCGGGAAACCTGTGACTCAACATGGACGCCTCTAAGAATATGGATATCCCACCCCGCAAGCGACCAGGCAGCATCACAAAAGCGCCGTTCGGAGCTATTCACTAATAGCCCGTTTGCATTTTTATGCCGGCCTGCTGGTAGGACCGTTCATCTCCATCGCGGCCTTGTCGGGGGCGCTCTTTGCCCTGACCCCGCAGATCGAAAGCTGGCTTTATCAGACAGAACTGACAGCCGGAACTGCGGGCGAGCCCCAGTCACTGGCCGATCAGAGCGAACTGGCTGCTTCCTGGTTTTGGCTGGTGGCCCTCGGCGGCCTGATTCTGTGGTGGCAACGGCGTCAGCGGAGGAACAGCAAGGGCCGCTCCACGGACCGGAGCCAGCTCCGGCGATCCTGCTGGGTTACCGCAAATGGTGGCTGCGCAGGCCCACCCGGGCAATCTCCCGACGAATCGCGACCCCGCGCCTCTGGACCGACCTGCGCAAGGCTCCGCTCAGGGTACAATTACTGCTGGCGACCGGTGCCATCGGCCTGGGCTGCTTTGCCCCGGTATTTGGAGCTAGCCTGGCAGCGTTCCTGTGTGTGGACGGGCTGCTGGCGTGGCGCGGGCTGCGTGCCCGGGTGATTGCCTGAGGCGGAACTGCAGACAGGTTTGCCTGTCCATGACTGATTCGTCTGCCCGATCTGAACTTTCGGGTTCGGGTCTTTGAAACGAGGAAGGTTGAATGAACGAAGAATCAGTCATTCAGGCAACCCGCCAGTGGGTCGAAGAGGTTGTTGTTGGCTATAACCTCTGCCCATTCGCCAGGCGGGAGCTGGTCAGAAATAAGGTGCGGTTTGCGGTTTCGGGGGCCGACAACGAAGATTCGCTACTTCAGGCTCTCCACTCTGAACTTTTGCGCCTGGAAGACCAACAGGAAATTGAAACAACTCTTTTGATTCACCCTCGCGTACTCCAGGATTTCACGACCTATAACGAGTTTCTGGATGCGGCAGATGGCTTGCTCACGTATCAGGATATGGAAGGCGTTTACCAGATCGCCAGCTTCCACCCGGACTATCAGTTTGCAGATACGGAACCGGATGCTGCGGAGAACTACACCAATCGTTCCCCATTTCCCATGCTCCACCTGTTACGGGAAGCCAGTCTGGAGGCCGCAATTGACAACCACCCGGACGTAGACGGCATACCACCGCGTAATATTGAACTAATGAACAAGCTTGGGGCCGGGCGAATGCGGGAAATCCTCACGGCTTGCCATCAGAACTCGCAAAGGGCAGCAGAGTGAACGAAGAGCCCGCTCCGCAAGTTGCTTATTATCTCCGAAAACGCTGAAAACGCTCCTCGGCAAGCGCATTCGCAACCGCACCGGTTGGGATGCCACTGCTATCCGAGCGCGTAAAAATCTCGCCAAGAGTGTGGCCAATCCCTTCCACGTGTGTGCGCACTTCGTCCGGAGACGCTCCGGTGCGCTCGTAAAACACATCGATAATACCGCCCGAGTTAATAGCAAAGTCTGGCGCATAAAGAATGCCGCGGTCTTTCAAAGCCTGATCGTGATCCGGGCGTTGCAAGAGGTTGTTTGCGGCCCCGGCAATTACCGACGCTTTCAAGCCGGGAATACTGTCGTCGTTCAATACCGCACCCATGGCGCAGGGTGCGATGACATCGACCGGCAACAACAGGATCTCCTCGGCTGAAGCGGCATGGGCACCCAGTTCATCTATTGCGCGTTGCATGTTCTCCTGGTGAATGTCATAGACCCATAGCTCTGCACCGGCTTCTTTTAAATGGCGAGCCAGGCGGTAACCGACGTTACCAATACCCTGGATAGCCACCCTCAGCCCCGTCAGGTCCTCGCGGCCAAGCTTGTGCTTTACGGCAGCTTTCAGCCCGATGAATACGCCATAAGCGGTGGTCGGGGATGGGTCGCCATTACTGGGCTGGCCGTCAAACGCGATGTGCTCGGCAATACCGGCGACGTGCCTGGTGCGTCGGCCTATCACTTTCAGATCCTGTACGTTGGTACCGGAATCTTCAGCCGCAATATACTGTCCGCCCAGCCCTTCAAGATGTTTGCCCATAGCTTCCAGCAAGGCTTCATTTTTTTGAGTGCGCGGGTCGCCAATGATGACCGATTTACCGCCGCCCAAATCAAGGTTGGCCAGCGCCGATTTGTAGGTCATGCCCCGTGACAAACGCAGCACATCCCGCAAGGCGTCTTCATCGCTGGCGTAGGGGAACATGCGGCAGCCGCCAAGGGCTGGCCCGCGGGAGGTGTTATGGATGGCAACAATCGCTTTGAGCCCGGTTTCAGGGTCGTAGAAATAGGACAGATGCTCATGGTTATCAAATTCGGGATGGCTGAACACGGTCATGGCGGCTTGCTTCTCTCCCCTGCCCCGGAGGGCGATGCTCTATGAATAAAAAAGGAAAGTAATCTTAACAGACGCGGTAATTACTGATACCTGAGCTGAACAAATTTCACGCCCGGTAGTCCAGATCTTCGAACAGGGGTTTCGAACCGACCGCTTTAAACGAACGCCTTCAGTTGCGCGTCATTTTCTTTCAGCAGATCTCCGGCCTTGCGGTCGGCACCAGGGGCGATTACCGGCCATTTGAACTCAGCGTTGTGCCAGTCGGCACGCATACCCCTCACGTAGCTGTGCGCAGGAACCGGGGCTGACCCTGCGCGATGACGGTTCAGGCGATGGTCGTCCCGCAGCGTCCGGCGCTCTCAACGTCGGCCAGGAAGGTCAGGATGGCGTCGTTGAACACATCGTTCTGGTCGCCTGACACCATATGACCGGCGCCGCCCACATCGACCGCGCGGGCGCCGGGGATCAGCTTCAGAAAATCCCGGACGCCTTCTTCGCTGACCACATCACTCATCTTTCCCCGGACCAGTAACGTCGGTACCCGGATCTGCCTGGCCGCATCCCGGAGCCGCTCTACGGTACGGACGGTGGAAGGGGTACGATCCCCGTTAATGAACGCCGGGTCCCAGTGCCAGTACAGGCGGTCATCGTCTCCGATCCGCAGGTTCTTACGCAGCCCTTCGGACGAGCGGGGCCTGGCCTTGCGGTGGGGCATATACGCATTCACGGCTTCCACCACTTCTTCATAGGAATCGAACCCACCGATATGGGCGGTCATGAACTCACGGATGCGCTGCACACCCTCAGGTTCCATCCGCGGCACAATATCCACCAGCACCAGACCATGTATCGGCAGCTGTGCGGACTCACCAGCAGCGACCAGGGAACAGATACCACCCAGAGAGGCACCCACCAGTACTGGTGGCCGTTTGAGGCCCGACAGAATGCCATGGACATCCTCTACGAACCCGTCCAGGGAATAATCGCCTTCCGGACACCAGTCACTCTCACCATGACCGCGCATGTCCACGGTCATGGCATGGTAGCCGTTGCCCGCCAACGTACGGGTAAGTTCTCCCCAGGAGTGCCGGGTCTGGCCGCCGCCGTGGAGCATCACCACGGGCTGACCATCAGGATCACCGGCAACGTCAGCGGCCAGCTTCAGACCTGAGGCGCCAGTAAGATAAATGCGTTCCATAGAAATTCTCCGGGTTGACCTCCGCCCGCCCCATTGGTGAGAAAACTCTGCACCGGCTAACGAGCGCTTGCTATCTATTCCTGATAATCCCTGTCTCTCAGTAAAAATGCCAGACAGTTCTGCAACTATCTGGCATTTTTTGTTGATCGAAACGGCGCTCTGGAAGCCCCACGCCCCCGGGGAGTCCAACACTCACCCTGGACTAACCGCTGGGGAAGACCACCGCTGGTATCAGGCGGGAGTACCCTGGCAATCGCCCTTGCGGGTCAGAAAAAAGTGCCGTCGATGGGCGAGGAGGCGCTGGCGTAGGCTCGTCTGGGCATGCGACCTGCCAGGTGGGCATCACGGCCGGCCTCGATCGCCAGCTTCATGGCCCGGGCCATGCGGATCGGATCACGGGCCTGGGCAATCGCCGTGTTCATCAGTACGCCGTCGCAGCCCAGCTCCATGGCGATGGTAGCGTCGGAGGCCGTGCCGACACCAGCGTCCACCAGTACCGGCACCTTCGCGTTCTCGATAATCTGGCGGATGCTGTACCGGTTCTGAATCCCCAGCCCGGACCCGATCGGGGCGCCCAGAGGCATGATGGCGATACAGCCGATCTCTTCCAGCCGCCGGGCCAGCAATGGATCATCCGAGCAGTACACCATCACCTGGAAGCCATCCTTGACCAGATCTTCCGCCGCTATCAGGGTTTCGGTCATGTTCGGGTAAAGGGTTTTGTCCTCCCCCAGAATCTCCAGCTTGACCAGGTTACGACCGTCCAGCAGTTCCCGCGCGAGTTTGCAGGTACGCACGGCGTCTTTGGCGGTCATGCAGCCGGCGGTGTTTGGCAGAATGGTGTAGCGCTCGGGGGAGATGACATCCAACAGGTTGGGCTCATCGGAATTCTGGCCGATATTGGTGCGGCGAACCGCCACGGTCACAATCTCGGCGCCGCTGGCTTCGATAGCCTCGGCGGTTTCCGCCAGGTCGCGATATTTACCGGTACCTACCAGCAGGCGGGACTGGTAAACCCGGCCGGCGATTTCCAGGGGCTTGTCCTGGGGCAGTCTGGTCTGGTTCTGCTCTGTCATTGAGGTCCTTGATGTGTGGAAAGCTGCCGAAGACACAAGGTCGCGGATTATCCGCCGCCGATGGCGTGAACAATCTCGATCCGGTCACCGTCTTGCAGCCGGTAATCATGATGCTGGCTGCGGGGCACGATATCCTCGTTTACCTCCACCGCCAGGCGTTTGCCGGTCAGGCCAAGCTCATCAATCAGTGTTTGTAGGGTACGGGAACCGGATAAAGTGCGGGGTTCCCCGTTCAACAGGACATTCATGCTCATTCACCTGCCAACAGATCGTCGTATTGACGCTGCGACTACCAGAGCCCAGCCCATCATAAAGCAGACGCCGCCCATGGGAGTTACGGGACCCACCCAGCGAATCTCCGTCAGGACCAGCAGGTAAAGACTACCACTGAACAGCAGAGTGCCGAGAAGGAAAAATCCTGCTGCGGCGTTCAGCCAGCGGCGGGACAGGCCGGTAGCTGCAAGCAGCGCAACCAGCACCAGCGCAATCGCATGGTACATCTGATAAGTGACGGCGGTTTGGAAAACTTCAAGGCCCCGGTCGCCGACCAGACCCCGCAGGCCATGGGCGCCAAAGGCTCCTGCCATGACGGCAAACAGCGCCAGCAGCGCACCGGCCGCCAGCCAGGTGCGGGAAACAGCGCCTCGTACCGCGGGCTCAGCAATCACAATGGGTCCTCTCGCCAGTATCCAGATTCATGACCGTGAGCTGGCCACCCCAGACACAACCGGTGTCCAGCCCCAGAAAGCGGTCACTGCCGGTTTGCCCTTCCAGCGCAGCCCAGTGGCCGAAGATAACCTTCACATCGTCCGGGCGAGCGTAGCTGAACCAGGGCGCGTATCCCGCCGGCGCGTTGGCGGCCGCTTCCTTGGTGGTGAGTTCCAGGCTGCCATCCGCGGCAATAAACCGCATGCGGGTAAAGTAGTTGGTAATCACCCGCCAGCGTTCTATTCCCTGCAGCTTGTCGCTCCAGCGTTCCGGATAATTGCCATACATCTCCCGGAAGTAGTCTTTCACATCCGGGCCGCGCAGGATGGCTTCCAGCTCCCCGCTCAGGGCAACCGCCTGATCCACCGTCCAGATATGGGGAATGCCCGCATGGGCCATAACGAAATTCCGGTCCGCGTCATAAACGCAGATATTCTGCTGTAGCAGCCAGTGGAGCAGATCGTCATGATCCGGTGCATCAAGGATATCGTGCAGGGTGTCTTTCTTCTTCACGTCGTGCCC
>CAYMQO010000053.1:500-9479 GCA_964392405.1 uncultured Marinobacter sp. | reverse complement strand
CGTTATCGGATGACGACACCAAACTGACCAAATTCCATGGCAGCTACCAGCAGGATGACCGGGACGTTCGGGATGAGCGCCGCCGCCAGAAGCTGGAGCCGCTGTACCAGTTCATGGTGCGGCTGCGTCTGCCCGGCGGGGTGCTTAGTGCCCGGCAGTGGCTGGGGCTGGACCGGATTGCTGACGAATGCGCCGATTCAACTCTGCGCCTGACCACGCGCCAGACGTTCCAGTTCCACGGCGTGTTCAAGGAAAACATGCAGACCTTCATGCGCATGGTCAATGAGCTTGGTCTGGATACCCGCGGCGCCTGCGGTGACGTCAACCGGAACGTGATCAGTAACGTCAACCCGCAGCTTTCCCACCTGCACCGGGAGATCCATCAGTTGTCGTTGGCGATCAGTGACCGGCTGCGGTGGCGCTCGGGCGCCTACGGCGAAGTGTGGCTGGGAGAGGAGCGGGTAGCAGCCCTTGGTGAGGAAGAAGAGCCCTTTTACGGCTACAAGTACCTGCCCCGGAAGTTCAAGATTGCGGTAGCCATTCCGCCGGAGAACGATTGCGATGTGTTCGCCAACGATATCGGGCTGATTGCCATTGTTGAGGACGACCAGGTACGGGGCTTCAACATCATCGTCGGCGGTGGCATGGGCCTGACCTATGGCGACCCTGCCACTTACCCGCGCCTGGCCACCATGGCCGGTTATGTCCCGAAGGACCGGGTGGTGGATGCCTGCGAAGCCATCTGTGCCATCCAGCGGGATTATGGCGACCGGACCAACCGCGCCCATGCCCGCTTCAAGTACACGATTGATGATCACGGTATGGACTGGTTCCGCGACAGGTTCGAGGAATACCATGGCACGCCATTCGAAAAGCCCCGCAGCTTCAGCCTCACCAGCAACGGTGACCGGTTTGGCTGGGTCGAAGGCGAAGATGGCTTGCAGCACCTGACTTTGCTGATTCCCACCGGGCGCGTAGCCGACACGGAAGAGGGCGGTCAGATCCGCACGGCCCTGCGCCGAATCGCCGAAATTCATGATGGCGACTTCCGCATCACCTGTAACCAGAACCTGGTGATTGCCGGAGTGCCCCCCGAGAAGCGCCCGCAAGTGCAGGCCATTGTCGATGAGTTTGGCCTGGACGACGGCAGCCGAAGCACACCATTGCGCCAGCATTCCATGGCTTGTGTGGCTTTTCCCACCTGCGGGCTGGCCATGGCAGAGTCTGAGCGTTTCCTGCCAGAGCTGGTGGACCGCATTGAGCGGGCAATGGCTCAGGAGGGGCTGGAACCCGATGCCATCAATATTCGCATGACGGGCTGTCCCAATGGTTGCGCCCGGCCGTACCTGGGGGAAATTGCCCTGACGGGTAAGGCACTGGGTAAATACAACCTGTACCTGGGGGCGGATTTCTCCGGCCAGCGGATGAACCGGCTATACCGGGAAAACATCGACGTGGAGACGATTCTGGATGAGCTGCGACCGCTGTTCCGGGCCTACGGAGAACAGCGGACAAAAAGCGAGCGTTTCGGGGACTTCCTGGTACGCACCGGCGTAGTGGAAGCCGAACGCACACCAGCCATGCTGCACCAGTCGCTGCGCTGATCCGAATCCACCGCTCGGGGCTGTCTGTCCCGAAGCGGTGGCAAAGCGATCGGTACAGGGCGAGCTGTCGAAACTCCCGGGGTTGCCCCCACGCTCCCCGGGATTTCTGCCTGCCTACCCGTTCCCTGATCCCGCTGCCAGAATACCCTGGCGTTATTCCTCAGAACTGAAAGCGGGGAAACAGAATGTTCCGCTCCAGGTAGATCTGCTCAGATAACCTGAAGTCGAACTCCTGCAATTCTCCGTAAAGCCTCTGCCAGGAGCGGCAGGCGGATATCGGCGGGTGATAGTCGCTGGTCAGCCTGCGAAGCTTTTTCAGCATCTGGCGAAGCCCGGTGTGCTCCTCGTTCATCTGGGCGATGGGGGTATCCGGTCGTGGTGGCTGGTCGTGCTCCATACGCTTGAGGACGAAATGCTCCTCTCGCACGATATGATCCTTCAGGTCCTTTTCCAGGGATTTGATCACCATGGTGATACCCCGGGGAACGTCCGGGTGGTCCCGGTGAATGGCCTCTATCTTCCGGGCCAGCCGGTGCAGCCTGGGGATCTGCTCCAGGTTTTCGGTGTCGTAGCTCTGCACGATCAGTTCCAGCAGGACATCGGTGTCCATTTCCTCCAGTGGCGTTTCCGCCATCATCACGTCAAACAGCTCGCGACACAGGATGTCCTGATCGATACCCGCCAGTGATGCGACTCCGCTGATCGCGGTCTCATGGTGGGCGTCCACTGAAGGCAGGTGTTTTTGCAGTACTTTGCTTGCCGGGGGGCAGCGGCTGATCACCTGGCTGACGGTGGTAGTGTCGCAATGGCCAATGATGCTTTCGTATTTCATGATGTTTTCTCCTCTTCCTTTAACATATATATAAAATACACCAAATTAGTTGTCAAGAATTATTATCGTTTGTGTGCGGGGAGGTTTCAGGTGCGCAATGCCATTGGTTTACTGCTCTGGTTCGGGTGCTCTATGAATCATCCTTGCCTCGGACTAAAGGGGCATATAAAATAGATGTATTAAGAAAATGACAAAGGAGGCGAAGATGATGATCAGCGCCGAGGTCACGTCAGGGGCCCGTGAATACCTGACTAGCTTGCTGGCAAAGCAGGAAGTGCCGGGTATGGCCGCCAGGGTATATGTAGACAAGGGCGGCACCTCGAAGGCAGAAACCTGCCTGGCGTTTTGTCCGCCGGGTGAAGAGTCAAAGAGTGATGTCCGACAGGATTTCGGCGACCTTACCCTGTACTTCGATGCCCTGAGCGTGCCTTTTTTGCAGGACATGGAAATCGGCCTGCAGGGCGAGGGAAAGCTGCAGACCCTGACCATCAAGGCTCCGAACAGCAAAAAACCCGCAAAACCACCCAAGGATTTCAGGCTGTCCCGGGAGTGCGAAGCACGGCGTGTACCCCATGGTAACGTCGTCACCTTGCCCGAGGGCGCCAACGTCACCATTACCCAGGCCCTGGGTGGCAGCTATACGGTCAAGTACGAAGGCAACCTCTACCGGCTGTCGCCGGAGGTCACTCGTGAGCTGGGCCTTCAGACTGACATGATCATCCTCGAACCACCGGAAGATGGCCTGGTCAGCGAGCAGCAGTGCCGTGACAGCCTGCGCCAGGTGTACGACCCGGAAATTCCGGTCAACATTGTCAGCCTGGGCCTGGTCTATGGCCTGGACATTGACCAGGATAAAAAGGCCGTCAAGGTGAGAATGACCCTGACGTCACCGGGTTGCGGCATGGGTGATGTCATTGCGGGTGACGTGAAGGACAAGGTGATGCAGGTGCCCCATGTCAGGGATTGCCGGGTGGACATTGTGTTTGACCCACCTTGGAGCCATGCCAACCTGGATGAAGAGGCCCGGCTGGAGCTGGGGCTGATCTGACGAAATGCGCCGTCTGGTCAGGATTTTTTATCATTAATCCGGGTCAGTGCTGAATCCTTGTGCATGGCGACATGGTCGGACTTGTCGCTTTCTATCTCGTACTGCGGCTCTTCCTTGCTGGCGCGACGGTTATGCCCTTTATAGGTGGTGTCGCTGGTATGAACCTTGGTGATGCGACCGCTGACCCTGCCTGCCTCGGAGTTCCAGCTGACGTGGTCGCCGACTTTGAAACGCTGTGCCATGAGAAGCCTCCTTTTTCATCAACCCTGCTGATAGCCTAGTTCACAGGCTGGCCGCTCGCAAAAAGCCTCCGGTTGCCATGGAGGGATGCGCCGGGTAACCGCCAGTCCAGGCTATCCAGCAGGTTCTTGATGCCGAGCCCGAGTTCGGTATTGCCCTCGATGACCAGTTTCCGCTGGAAGAACAGCTGATCCGGGTCCAGCTTGCGGTTGGCCAGTTGGTAGAAAGCAGTCCAGCCCCCGCGAATGACCGCCTCTCCTTCACCATCGACCACCCTCAGCCGCCCCTGCCAGAACCCCAGGGTGATGCCGGGGTGTCCGTCATGAATCTCCAGCCTGATTGTGCGCCCTTCAAAGTCATCGAACTCTTTCTCGCTGATGGGCTGGGCAAACATTCGGTTCAGGGCGGATTCGGTGATCAGCTGCTTGACCAGAAACGGTACGGAGCGGTCAACCTTGCGGATGAGGGGGGCCGGTGAGGGAGCGTATTCTTTCAGGATGTGTTGGCACTGGGTTAGCAGGGATTTGGGTATAGTCGGTTTTGGCAGGGCAGTCAGCATGGCGTACTCCGGATTGTTGGGTCCGGTTCAGGGTACTGGGTTTGCCTGGGCTTGTGATTGATTTTCGCCAATACCGGGTCGACGATGCCCTCACAGGCCTGAGAGCTGGGAGTCTGGCGCTGGGGTAAGGGAGCTTTTTCCGCCGCAATTCACGGCCCATCCCTGGACCGGCCTTGCTAAAGCGACGTCCCTGTCGCAGCTCCAAAAGCTCCCTTACCCCATGCCCGGCACCACACTTACAGGCTACATAAGAATAAGGCAGTCACGGCACCACACTTACAGGCTACATAAGGATCAGGCCGTCAGGGCACCGCACTTACAGGCTAAAGAAGTTAATTACGAAGCAGTCAGGCCTTATGCAACCCTCCCTCAACAGCCCAAACCGCCACCTCAACCCGGGACCGAAGGTTCAGCTTCTTCAGCAAGTGCTTTACATGCACCTTCACCGTACCATCGCTGATATCCAGCTTGCGCCCGATCATCTTGTTGGACAGCCCCTCGGCAATCAAACGCAGAATATCCTTCTCACGAGGCGTCAGACTATCAAAATCAGGCTGTGAGGATGGCTGCGGCTTCTGCGAACGCAATGCCTGGGCCAGCAGGGTTGTCAGACGGTCACTGATCACGAGCTTACCGACCGCCGCCTGCTTCAGCTCCGTGACCATATCCTCCGGCTCCATATCCTTCAGCAGATAACCATCCGCACCGGCGCGCAAGGCTGCCACCACATCATCCTCGTGATCAGACACCGTAAAAATGATGATGCGTGCACTGCCGCCTTGTTCCCGTAACTGCTTCAGAACCTCAATGCCTCTCATCTCCGGCATGTTCAGGTCCAGCAGAATCAGGTCAGGCTCGATTTCCGCCGCTTTCCGGATACCCTCGAGGCCATTGCTGGCCTCGCCGGCTACCTGCATATCATCTTCCATTTCAATCAGCTGCCTGATGCCCTGGCGCAACAGCGGATGGTCATCAATCAGCAAAATACTGGCAGGTGTCTCGGACATGGTTCCTCTCGTTCAGTCAGCAATGGTGATTACGCAGCAGCTTATTCAGCCGGTGTTGGCCTGGCTCACGATCATATGGCGGCTTTTTGGAATAAAGTTCAGGGTGACTTCCACGCCGCCGCCGTCACGATTCCTGACCAGTGCGTGGCCACCCAGAGTACGCGCCCGGTCCTGGATAATGATCAGGCCATAGTGCTGTGGTGGCTGGTCGCCCTCCGACAGTCCCTTACCGTTGTCCAGTATTCTGACCTGAACCCGGGGTGATTCAAAGAGTACTTCCACGGAGACGTCCGTCGCGTCAGCGTGTTTGACTGCGTTTGCCAGACCTTCCCGCACAATTTGCAGAATATGGATTTCCTCATTGGGGGAGAGGCTGTTGGGCGGCAGATTGTAGTTCAGGTGCACCGGCTGCCCTAGTCGCTCGCTGAATTCGCTGACCGTTTGGCGCAGCGCGGTCAGCAGATCCGGAGTGTCCAGCTTCAGGCGGAAGGTGGTAAGCAGTTCGCGAAGCTGGCGGTAGGCACTGTTCAGCCCGGTGCTCAGATCTTCCAGTATGGCGCCATGGGTCTGTTGCTGCTCACCGGTAATTTCAAGGCGGCGCAGGCGGGCAACCTGCATTTTCAGGTACGACAACGACTGGGCCAGTGAGTCGTGAAGCTCCCGGGCGATGACAGCCCGTTCTTCGGCCAGGGTCAGTTGCTGTTCCTCGGTGATCTGCTTCTCCAGGAAAATTGCCGTGGCCAGTTGATCGCTGAGGGTTTCCAGCAGCCGGCGGGAGGTGTCGGACAGCCCTGTCTCGGCTGGGTACCAGATTTCCAGGGTGCCCAGCAGCTGGCCCGGCGTGCGTATCGGCAGCATCAGCCTGCGGCCGTCGTTGTCTTCTACGGGCAGGTCATCATAGACCTCAGGGGCGACAAGGCAGGCATTACAGTGATGGTCGCGGCAGTAAAATGGCCGGTCCGGCGTTGCGGTTGTAATGGCCTCAACCATTCTGGTGGCGTGTTTGTCATGGAGGTAAAGGCGAATCGGCCCGATGCCGAGCAGGGTTTCCAGTTGTTGCAACATGGGCACGGCGCCAGCGCACAGGTCGTGGTTGGCGAACAGGGTCCGGCTGGCACTGTGAAGAAGTTCGAGTGCCTGGTGGCTTTTTTCCAGCTCATGGGTCTTGTGCCGGGCTTCGCTTTGCAGTTCATGGTAGCTCTGGGCCAGCTCGGCGGTCATCTGGTCGAAGGCTTGCCCCAGGCGGGAGAGTTCATCATTTCCGTTCAGGTTGGCCCTGAGCGTAAAATCCTTGTTGCCTACCGCGTTAGCGATACCAACCAGCTTGCTTAACGGCCGCAATACCCGGTTTTTCAGGTCCAGGAAGAGCACGATCACAATGAGTACTGAAAACCCCAGGCTGATGATCTGGATGATATGGAGCAGGTTAACGCGGGCCTCGGTGCGATGCTCCAGCAGTGTCACCAGCTTGTCCACCTCGGCAACATAGTGTTCAGTCGCTCCGAGCAGGCCAGTGCTGACCGGCTGGCCCTGCGGGTGGTCCAGCAGCATCGGCTGCAGGCTGGCCCGCCAGGCATCCAGCATGACCTGGTGTTGCCGGGCCAGGGGATGGTCGGCGGGAGCCGGAATTGTGCGGGTCAGGGAAGTGCGGAACAGGCGGGCGGTGTAGTCCTCGACGGCAGCCTGCAGGCTGCGGGTCGGTTCAGCATTGGCACTGGTCGCCAGCGTCAGCAGCTCAAACGCGCCCAGCCGCAGGGCTCCGGCCTGGTTGATGGCAGTAGCATTGCCCTCAATACTGCGGGATACCGCAAGGGTAGTCGCCATGCTCACAATAGCCGTCAGCACGATCGCGCTCACCACGACTGCAATACGATTGACCAGGGGACTTCTGTATTTCATGGAATCGGGTCTCTGAACACGACGGGTAACGGCCGCTGCCCGCTGCGAGTATCCATGCACTTACCCCTTTAAGGATAGCGGGTTACCTCAATAGGCTGTAACCCATCATAATCTTTGACCCTGTGTCAGGCAAAGAAGAGACTGAACCGGTTTCTATACTTTCAGAGTCAGACCCATGCACATTGCGAAAACTCCGGAAGACGATGACCGGTTTTCGTCGTTGTTGCTGATCCTGCCACTGGCGGTGGTCGGGTTTATGCTGGCAGCGGGATGCTGGGCGCTGTTCTCAGTGGCGGGGGTCTATATCCGCGGGAACCTGGGCCTGGATGAGATGACGTTCGGGCTCCTGCTGTCACTGCCCATGGCCACCGGTGCGTTGCTGGCGATACCCATCGGGCTAGCCGCCCAGAGGTTCGGTCCCCGACGGCTGATGGTGTTTTGCCTGGCGGGGCTGGCCGTGTGCATGGTAGTGCTGGCGGTTGCGGATTCGCTGGTGGAGTTTCTTGTTGCCGGAGCCGGGCTGGGCCTGGCGGGTGGCTACTACAGTGCCGGCCTGCAGTTTGTCACCCGTTATACACCAACCCACCGCCTCGGGTTGGTACTGGGGCTGTTTGGCGCGGGAATTACCGGCGTTGGGCTCAGTTATGTGCTGGTGCCGCTGATACTGGATGCGTTCACCTGGACGATGGTACCGGTGGCCTATCTGATCCTGCTTTCGCTGGTGCTGGTTCTCGTGCTGTTGCTGACCGAAGCGGAAGGCCCTGCAACGGGGGATGCCACCGAGGTATCGCTGCGACTTGTGCTGGCACGACTTGGCCGGGTGCGGGTGTGGCAGGTAGCCATCTGGTTCGGGCTGGTGGCTGGTAGCTTCTTTGCCCTGGCGCTGTGGTTGCCGGATTACCTGGCGTCCCAGTATCAGTTGCCGGTACAGGCGGGGGCAGGGCTGGCGCAGGGCTTCCTTCTGCCTGGCGCTGCCGCGCAGGTGCTTGGCGGCTGGCTGTCGGACCGGTTCGGCCCGGTACCGGTGGCGAGCCGGGCGCTGTTCGCCTGTTTATTAGCGCTGTTTGTACTGTCCTACCCCCCGATGACCCTGCTGATCCAGGGTGCCGATGAGGCCATTCAGCTGGAATTCCTGCTGCCGCTGCCGCTGGCGGTTGCGCTTATCGTGGTTCCTGGCGTCGCACTCGGCTGCGCCATGTCGGCGCTGCAGCGGCTGATTATCAGTGAGAACCGCGAGGCAGCGGGGCTGGTGGCTGGCTTGTTGCTGGTCAGTGCCTGCAGTGTTGCGTTTATGCTCCCCATGCTGTTTGCGGTCGTCAACCAGTGGGTCGGCGTACGCAGTGCCGTGTTTATGATTCCCTTCCTGTTGCTTGCTGCAGCCCTGTTCCTGCTGGTCCGTGATGCCCGTCGCCGGGAACGCAAGGCGCTTCTTCACCCGGAGTTATAGAGGCTTCTACCCCGACGGGGGTATAGGTGGGTTATGAGGTAGTAACCACGCAGATTTCAGGGTTTCTCTCCCACACAATGGTGCCAACTGGCATTCATCAGAACAGCGATCCGGCCAACGGGTTGATGGAGAGAGACCATGAGTCATTTGATCGACAAACTGAGTTATTTCAGAAAAAAGCGTGAGCCATTCGCCGATGGCCATGGTGAAACCCACCAGGTTAACCGCGACTGGGAAAACGGCTACCGCCAGCGCTGGCAGCATGACAAGATCGTGCGGTCTACCCACGGCGTTAACTGCACCGGCTCCTGCAGCTGGAAAATCTACGTCAAGAACGGCCTGG
>CAYMQO010000053.1:0-490 GCA_964392405.1 uncultured Marinobacter sp. | reverse complement strand
GGGAAACCCAGCAGACAGACTACCCCCGTACCCGTCCGGACCTGCCAGACCACGAACCCCGTGGCTGCCCGCGGGGCGCCAGCTACTCCTGGTACATGTACAGCGCCAATCGCCTGAAGTACCCGCTGATGCGCAAGCACCTGATGAAGCTGTGGCGGGCGGCGAAAACACAGCACAACGACCCTGTCGATGCCTGGGCTTCCATTGTGGAAGACCCCGCCAAGACTGCCGAATACAAGCCGCGCCGTGGCATGGGCGGTTTTGTCCGTTCCAGCTGGGATGAAGTCAACGAGCTGATTGCCGCGTCCAACGTCTACACCGCCAAGAAGTTCGGCCCCGACCGTATTATCGGCTTCTCACCGATTCCGGCCATGTCCATGGTGTCCTATGCGTCTGGTGCCCGCTACCTCTCCATGATCGGCGGTGTCTGCCTGAGCTTCTACGATTGGTACTGTGACCTGCCACCGGCCTCCCCGCAGACCTGGGGCGA
>CAYMQO010000052.1:0-9729 GCA_964392405.1 uncultured Marinobacter sp. | reverse complement strand
TCGTGTTCCGTCACGGTAACCGGAGTTTCATGGGGATCGTCTGATCCTCCGCTCCTGTCACTGGTTCAGGACTATAACAACCATCCGAAACTTTAACAATAATACATGTGATGTTGTCGTTGCACTGCCTGACCAGCAGGGAATGCATCATCGCCATACTGACTTCATCTATCGGACTGCCGCAGAGAAAACCCTGTAACTCAGCGTCCTCCAACTCCTTGCTCACTCCGTCACTGCAGAGCATAAAGCAGTCGTCGGGCTGTACCGTTCCGGAGCGGTAGTCCAGCGCCAGATCATCTTCAACTCCCAGCGCCCGGGTGATCACATGGGCCAGCGGATGGCTCTCGGCCTCATGCTCATCGATAATGCCCTGGTCCACCATCTCGGCGACCTGACTGTGGTCCCGGGACAACCGGATCAGCTCGCCCCGGCGGGCCAGATAGCAACGGCTATCACCGGCCCAGAACAGATGGTAGTAGCCATCTTTAACCAGCAGCGCCACTACCGTCGACCCCAGGGTCTGGCCTGCCAGTTCCTCCTGGCCGTATCGGCGGATACGCCGGTTGGCCTGTTGTATGGCCTGCTCCAGTTCTACTTTTCCCAGCATACCGTCATGTCGCCGGTAAGCACTGGTAACCGTGTCACAGATCAGCTGACTGGCCACATCTCCGGCCCGATAACCGCCCATGCCGTCCGCAACAACCCACAAACCGCTGTCGGCGAGTTCGACAAACGCATCCTCGTTATGGTCGCGAACACCGCCCCGGTGGCTGAACGCTATGGACTCTGCCTGCATGACGTTACTGTTCCTCAAGCTTTGCCTGCTGCCAGCCGTAATTCTGCCATTGACCCACCATCATCGCCGCGAACTGGCCTACCTTGGGCAGGCCATCGGTCAATAGTGTGGAAGGCTCCACAAAAGCGGATCCCTGCGTCCACCAGACGACAGAACGATCCTGCTGCCGCAGCATCGCATCCAGCCAGTCACTTTCCCGGGCACCGCCAGGCACCACCAGATTGCCCTCCACCGGGGACCAGGCTAACCGGGTGGCGTCCGACCCGGGCTGATCCACTGAGGCCAGACGCTGACGCCAGGGTTCTTCCTCCCAGTTATCGTCCAGCACCGCCAGGATGCAGTCTTCCATGGCGGCCGCCCAATCCGGACGACGCCAGGCATCAAGGGCAACCCCGTTAAACTCCGCCAGCGCCAGGAACGGGAAGTGCCGCCCCACCCGGTCGACGGACGGGATCATGGTGCCCACGACGCCCGCTTCAGCAATTCCCCCGGGGGCCGAGCAGAAATGCCAGATGGGCGCAGTCAGCCAGGCATCCAGCCAGTCATCCCCCAGCTGATCCCGGCTTACCGCCAGCCCTGCCTGACACCACTCGAAGAACAGATCCCGGAACTCAGGACTTACGTTGTGGGTGAGAAAATCCCCACGTCCCGGCACCTTACCCAGATAACCCCAGCTCATGCCTGCTGTTTCCTGTGTCGATGGCTCATAATCTCGATGGCAACCGGAAGTTCTGAACGATCGCCAGGTCGAACGGGTGCTTCACCGAGTCCGGCGTCATTTCCAGGGTTGCCACATAACCATCCGCGAGAATATCGACTGTGCGGGTCCGGCCCTCACCGTTCAGTCCTCCGTACGCCGACAGGAAGCGGAACAGCGCCCAGTCGCCACGGAAATTGCGCTGAATCGCCGTATCGGTTCCGGTACCCCGGGTCATGGTGACGCGGACATCCCCCGCACCCGCACGTACTGGCCACTCGAAGGCCAGGGCCCGGGGCGGCTCGTGGCGGTAATTCAGGGAGTGGTCACCGATCCGCAATTGCAGCCGGGCAACGCGACTGTCCAGATAGGCCGGCTTGAGGGTGAAATTCGCTTTCAGGGTTTGCGTGCCCTGAACAAAGAACGCCTCCCGGATCTCCCGCGCCTTCAGGAAAACCTGCAGGCTGGATTGGCGGATACCCGAGCCCGGCTCCAGCCTCCATGGTGAGGTACTGGTATTCACGTGATCCGCCACATGGTTCTGGAAGAAGGTATCCAGTACGCCGCCGTAGCCGAAGAACGCCGCAAAATCAGCCAGCGCCACTTCAGACTCCGCCCCTTGATCCAGCGGATACTGACCGGCGATAGCGGCCTGATACTCCCGGAAGACCTGGCTCCGCCAGATGTCATTCACCCGACGCGTGGACGATACCTGCACCAGCTTGCGGGAATCTCCGGAAATATCTCCCAGCCAGGCCTGAAGATGCGCAGCCTGACTGTTACCAACGGCAGCCTGGAAGCCCTTGGCAGCGTCGTCGAAATCCGCCCGGGAGACCGTTGCAAAACTGCTGGGCACGCCCTGATCCTGCTCGGCAAAGTACCGCGCCATAACGCGGGCGCGCTCCCGCAGAGTTCCCAGCGTCTCTTCACTGATCTCGTGCAGAGGCCGGAATGCGCGATCCACCGGGGTCAGCTCGTGCTCGGCCACCACGCTGTCGGGCATGATGCGCCGCATCCGGTCAAAAGCCCGGCTTCGGCGCGCCAGATCTTCCTGGACCATACTGCCAACATTGCCTAATGCCTCGCTGGCTGTCGGATCCTGCTCTTCCACCGAAAGACGGGTATTGAAGCGAACCGCCGCCACCAGCCGGTCAATGGGCGCATCGGGGCCAGACAGCAGGTCCATCAGGTAGCGCCCGTCACGGCTGCCGCTAAAACTGCGAACCTTGAGGTCGGACAGCAGGGTATCCCAGGCATGGATGTAGTCCCGGAAATAGCGGTCTTCCACCAACTGCTTGATGCGGCCCTCATCCAGGTTCCGGAAATCGGCGGTTTCCTGGCCATAGACCCAGGAATCCTCCAGCAGATGACCCACAATCTGGTCCCGCTCTGCCTCAAACACGCCACGGTAGCCGTGCACGGTAAACAGGCCGGGCACACCGTCCCGCAAAGATTCCCCGGAGCGGCGTTCAAACACCTCTTCGGCAACGGTACCCAGTACCTTGCTGATGGTGAAGTCCGGTAGCCCGGCGCTGGCGGCATCCGAACGGATGCGCTGGTAGGCACGCTCATCCAGCGGCATGGCGGTCAGTTCGGCCCGGGCTTCCGCAACCAGCTCCCGGTCTGCCGGAATATTGTGGTTGAGGGCCAGGTACTGTCCCAGATGCTGTGACAGCTCTTCCCGGGTCGGCCGGTTAATCTCACCCGGCAACTTGTAGGACAACATAAAGGCAAACCAGGCGGATACCTGATCCCGCTCATAATGCTCTCGGTTGCTCACCATCAGGTAGGTTTTCAGGCTCTCGTACAGATATTCCAGGTTGCCGAAGCTGCCTGATACCTCACTCTCCAGCGAATCCCGGAAAGTCTCGGCAAACCGGTGCTGCAACAATCGGCCATAGGCGCCTTCTGCCGCCTGGGCAAGCGAACCATTGCGGAAGAAACCTAGCGGGTAATGTCCGCCTTCGGGCAACGGCGTACCCTTAACTCCCGGCATACCGGAGGCGGTATTGAGCATGTCGTTCAGTACCATCCAGTTACCGTTACTGGTCTGGAAACGGTCGATATCTTCCTGCAGCCGGTCGGTATCTGCACGGTACTGGGCGATCAAATCCCGGTTCCACTGATATTCCAGATACCAGGACGTGCCGATCGCCGCGCTGATGATGACCATGGCAGCAACCGCTACCTGACGTAGCCGGCGGTAGTGGCGGTCCCGGGAACCATCGGCCATGGCCAGGCCATGCTCGGAAAAGATAATGCTGTCGAACAGCCGGTGCAGGAAAAACCCATCGCTGGGCAGCCCCTGGGCCGGCCCGGCCTGTGCTGGCGACTTCAGTCGCAGTTGACGGTCAACCAGTGACGCAACCTTGTCGGTGGTCCGCCCATCCTGCTCGGAGGACACTAGATAGATTCCCCGCAACAGCGGAACATCTTCGTAGGCCGAGGGGAAGAACACTTCCTTCATCAGGTTCCACAGCGGTGCCTTGAGCAGGGCCACCTGTTTGGGGAACTGATAAATACGACGCCGGGTTTCCGGGGTACGCTCCTGCTGCAGACGATGCAGCAGGAAATGGCTGAGGCGCTCCAGCAGACCGTCGAACTCCTGTTCGAACACCACCGGCAGCTGCTCCGGATCCCGCACGGAATGCAGGTCAAAGGTAATGCCGAATACCTCATCCCGCTCCTGCTCTGAGAGCATGGCAAAGGTATCGCTGAAGCCTTCCAGAAGGTCAAATTTGGTGAGCAGTACATAGACCGGGAACACCACACCCAGCCGGTTGCGAAGCTCCTGCACCCGTTGTTTCAGGGCACGGGCATGGAGTTGGCGTTCGGTAGGGGTCTGCTCCAGCAGGTCAGCCACGCTGACGGAAAGAATGACCCCATTGATCGGCTGACGGGAACGGTACTTTCGCAGCAGCCCCAGGAAGGACTTCCAGCCCTTGGCATCACGTTTGTCGCCGGATTCCTGGGTGGTATAGCGCCCTGCAGTATCAATGATCACAGCGCGGTTGGTAAACCACCAGTCACAGTAGCGGGTGCCGCCGACGCCCTTCACCGAGTCCAGACCCATCTCGCTCTTGAGGGGAAACTCAAGACCCGAATTCAGCAGTGCCGTCGACTTGCCGGACCCGGGGGCGCCGATGATCATGTACCAGGGCAATTCGTAAACCGAGCGGAAGCGGCCCGGCTTCCACTGTTTTATCAGTGTCAGCGCCTTGCGGAGGTTGGCCCGCTGGGTGTCCATCTCCTCTTTCAGCAATTCGTCCTGCTCATTGCCCGCCATCATCTCGGTGACAACTTTCTCGTTGTCCTTGCGCTGCCGGCGCGCCTTCCACAAGCTCACCGCCAGAACAATAATAACCAGGGTCAGCAAGAACACCAGCCGCGCGGCCACCGACGCCAGCGGCTTGTAGTCAGCAATCGCCAGCAGCGGGCCACCGAACCAGACCAGCAGCAACAGGGCAAGCACACCAAGCGCAAGAAACACCCGGCGCCAGGTTAAAAACGCGGTTACACGGCGAATCCATGCCATCACTCAGACCTCTTCCTCAAGTTTCCGGAACCAACAGGATTTCAACACGACGGTTGCGCGCCCGGTTCTCCGGGGTATCGTTAGTAAACAGGGGTTCAGCTTCGCCCCGCCCCTCAGGCCACAGCCGGCCGCCGAGATTGCCATTCCGTCCCAGCATGTCGGCTACGGATGTTGCCCGGGCCAGGGACAGGTGCCAGTTGGATGGGTAACGCGCCGTGGCGATGGGCCGGTCATCGGTATGGCCGGTCACCAGAATGGAGCCCGACGTGGACTCCAGCGCCCGGGCGATCTTGCTGATAATCGGCTCCATGTCGGCCCGCACCGAGACGCCGCCGGAGTCGAACAGGGCTTCGCTGCCGATGCGTAAACGGGTGCCCATGTTTCCGCCATCCAGCTCCACCAGCCCCCGGTCAATTTCCGTCTGTAACATCTGCCTCAGATAGCGCAGATCGTCCGGATTGCCTGCACCTTCCTGCACCGGACGCTCCGGCACGCCGATCTGGTTAAGCTCGGCCAGCACCGGCTCTGCCTGACTGGTCAACTGATGTGTCAGCCACAGATAGCCCAGCAGCAGCGCAACGGCACACACCGCTGCGCCAACCCAGAGTGGAATGCCGTAACTGAGGCCAGAGCCTGGCGTGACACGGCTTTCCCAGCTCCGGTCAAAGGGCGTCGTAAAGCGGCCCTGGTCGGCACAGATTTCGTGGTACAGGCAGTCCCGCAGAATATCCAGTTGCTCTTCACCACGCTCCTCAACCCGGTAGCGGCCCTTGAAACCCAGGCACAGACACAGGTATTGCAGCATCATCAGCGGGAAGTTCGAGGTGCGCCGGGCCTTGTCCACCAGCTCAAAGAAATGGGTGCCGGACCAGGTCTGGGAGTGAAACTCGGACAACAACGAGGCCGCTGCCCACTGGCCGCTCTGCCCCCACTGGCTGTTCAGCACAATTTCGTCCAGCAGTGCACAGACACAGTAGGACGCCACATCGATGGTCTCAGGGCTTTGGTCGGCGGCCTTCAGTGCCGCACGGTATTCCCGTACCAGATCCATGCACTGGCGGCGCAGGTGAGTCATATCTTCCACGGCCTCAGCACGGGCCAGCCGGTTAGCCACCGACAGCAGTCGGGAAGCTTCGTCGCAGACCGGGCCAAGCCGGGTCGTCGGCAGTCGGAAACGGGTCGCTTCGCCACTCTGAAACGGAGCGGCGCCCGAACCGATAGAAGACGCGAGCTGGGTACGGTCGTCCGCAGGTGCGGAACGGTCCGGCCTGGGGTCCACCTGTCGCGCGCCGGGGCGCGGCTTGATTACGGTACTGTCGTTCATGTCATCATCCCTGTGTAATACTCACGTCCCTGAGACCGACTACTGCCGGATGGCCCACAGCTCCAGTTTGAGACCGGGGTAATTACCAGACACATGCAGCGCCAGGCCGCCGCTCTGCTTGAGCTGCTCCCAGCGGTCGGATTTGGCGTCCAACAGGAAATAGTGGTAGCCCGCATGGAACGGAATCTGCCGGGGCGCCACGGGCAGCGCGCTGATGCCGATGCCCGGCAGATGGTTGTTGACCAGGTCGCGGATGTGCTCCACCGGCCCCAGTTTGATCTGGGCAGGCAGGCGGCGACGGATATCTTCCGTGGTGAGATCCGCCTGCACCGCAAGGACAAACTGGGCGGTTTCCAGCATGGATTTGTCCGTTAGCGGCGCGACCTTGATGCCAAACTGGGCTTCTTCCAGCTTCAGTGCAACGGCGGTCTGCTCCAGGACAGTGCTCAGGGACTGGCTGAGGGCCGCCGCCAGGTCGCCGAAGGTTTCGGTCAGGCGATCGTGGCTGTAGGACGGCAACTTGGGTGGTACTTTCTCCGCCCGGGTGAACGTCGCCAGCTCACCGATCAGCGTGACCACCAGCTCGTAGAAGCGCTCGGGGTGAACCAGCGGGCTGTCCTTGAGGTGTTCAAGCACCGGTTGCCAGCGGTTAAGGGTCTGCAGCATCAGCACATCGAACAGCGTCGTCGACTGTTCGGCGCCTTTCTGCATACGCCCGGCCAGCGCCCGCGCCCGCTGCTTGACCATGGCCAGCGACTCGCGCACCAGCGATGCCAGTGGCGCCACCCGCTCAATGTCGAGACAGGGGGGCATGTAGTTACGGTCCAGCCGCACTTCCTTGTCGGCGATCACTTCCACGACCCGCGCGACCGGAATCGCGGCGTAACCCGCCAGGTCTTCCCGGCCCATTCGCAGTGATGGATTCAGTCGCGCCAGCCCGAGGGTTTCTTCCTCGCCACTTTCATCTGAATCATCCAGCACGCTGTTTTCGTGGAACCGGTAACGGGCCACCTGGCCCTGCTCCGGCATCGCAATGTTCAGCCCGGCCTGGCGCTCCAGGGGAACCGTCAGCCAGATCAGCTCATCCCGGGCATCACCAGGTACAGTCAGCTCCAGGCCATCGCTCTGGTCGAAGGAAAACGGCATGCCGTCGGGCAGGATGCCGGTCACTTTCACCAGACTGATCTGACCCAGCGCCGGCGCCTGCTGGTCCATAACCAGCTCCCGTATGCCGTAGCCGTGGGGGCTGATCAACGCATGTCGCTGGGAGGCGGTGTGATAGAGAAAACGGTCCTGCTGCTGGAAGTGCTGAGGGCGGAGCAACATGCCCTCGGACCACGCAACCTTGGCCAATCGTTCCATGATATTACGTCCTTCTTGATCGGTTTGAGGCCGCAGCCCCGGTCAGTTGCGTACTCTTTCCATGCCAAGGCCATCCACTGAGACGGTGATGTCCTTGTACCCTTTCGGGCTGGCATCCAGGATCAGCTTCCAGCCGGCTTCATCGATATTCTGGAATGCGCCGACAATACCGATGTAACGGGTCTTCTTGTCCAGCACCATGGGCAGGACCTCTACCAGGTCCGGGCGAAGGATAATTTCTTCCATCGACAGCAGGTCGCCTTCGAGCACCGCTTCGGGCTCGTCATACAGGTCGAAGAACCCGGCACTGCGGAACGTATCCACCGCCTTGAGCTCATACACCCGGATCACCAGCGGGGAAGCTCGCCCCGAACTATCCGGATTGATGGCATCACCAGCTTCGAAACGAATATTGGTATAAGGGTCAACAACATAATTGGCGACGGCACAGCCGCTGAGCACAACCACACTCATAAGGAACAAATACTGAATCCAGCGCATTCGACTACTCCCTTTCACTACGACTGACTGCCACTTCATAGGCATCCACAAATGTATCGCTGCGCAGCATACGATCGATATCACCGTACTCCTGCTGATGTTGCTGGCGCTGGCTCTGCAGCGCGACCAGTGCCTTCCGACTGCCCAGCAAACGCCCGGTGCCGGCTTCAGGCGGCGGTTTCAGCAGGTCGCGAATGACCTCTTCAACGCCACTCAGAAGCGCGCGCTCGTGGCTGACCACATCACCGAACGCCTGACTGACGGCCTCTTCCGGCCCCAGGTACGATGGGTGACGCCGGAACAGCAGACCTTCCAGCGCGTCACTGGCGGTGGCGGAAAACTTGAGCGGGTTGTTTTCGCTTCGCTGAAACAGGGTCTGCTTCACCCGCAGTTGCTGCTTTTGCTGTGCCCGCATATGGAGCAGATCCAGCAGGCGATCAAGCAAGGTGCGGGTCAGAACCCCTAGTGCGCGACACTGATCCGCCGTTAGCTTTGCCGTATCCATACCGTGCAGGCCGAGCCCATCCAGCAACGCCTTTAACTGGTCATCGGCAGCGCCGGCAGGCTCTGCGGCATCATCGGTGGCAACGGCACCCCAATCCCATTGGTCCGGGATACCTGCCTTCGGCAATTCCACATGGCTGTCGCCGAGAAACCGCTCATTCAGGCCAGAGGCAAGGTTACTGCCCGGATCAATCTGGTCGGCCCGCGCCGACTCAAGAGAGACAGACGGTAACGGCTCTGGCGCGCTTATGGCCGCCATGGAGGCCGGTGGCGCTGCCTGCCGCGATGGAGCAGGCATAGGCACTGGCTCAGCTGCCGCTTTCGACGACAGACTCACTGTCAGCTCGTAATCACCAAAACGCAGCCGGTCGCCGTCATGAAGGGTCGCTTCAACATCGCGCCCCAGAGGCTCAGAGGCATCGTTGATAAAAACGCCGTTGGTCGAAATGTCGCGAATCAGGAATTCGCCGTTACCTGGACTGCGGATTTCCGCATGGCGGGATGAGACAACTTTGGCAGGATCGGGTAATTGCCAGTCGCAGGCCTCTGACCGGCCCACCACCCAGGTCTGACCTGGACCGAAACGGCGGTTAGGGGTAACGGTCGGTGATAACCGCTGATAACTGGTGATGGCAAGCTCGAGATCCATGAGCCAATCCTTCCTTTGTCAACCGTCCTGACAGACCGGTCTGGCAACCGGAATGCGCTCTCCTTTGACTTTCCCGGACCATAATCTATCCGGGTAACGCCGCCGGAAACCCTTCCAAAACCGGGTCTCTGGCATAGGTCGAAGAGAGATTATGCAGTGTACAAGTCAAAGTCAATCGGGGGTACCGCAGGTTGCGACCCGTCAACTCGATATAACCAGAAACGCGTCACATTGCAGGCTTTTAACATAAGCCTGTCCCTTGACTCAACGGTAGCAACCTGAATAGCATTCGGGTCCAGGAAACACACCCTCAGGGACCAAGAGGATCTGGCAATGGATGCCACCGAAACCCTGCTCGACG
>CAYMQO010000051.1:0-9733 GCA_964392405.1 uncultured Marinobacter sp. | reverse complement strand
CCGTGAAAGAAATGCGCTCCATCGGCCTGCAGCCGGATATCCTGCTGTGCCGGTCCGAGTACGAGGTGGACTCCGGTTCCCGTCGCAAGATCGCCCTGTTCACCAACGTGGAAGAGCGCGCCGTTATTCCGTTGCAGGATGCAAAGTCCATCTACGCGATCCCGAGAATGCTCCATGGTTTCGGGCTGGATGAGCTGGTTATCGAACGCTTCGGCCTGAAAGCCGGCAAGGCGGACCTGAGCGAATGGGACGCCGTCGTGGATGCCATCACCAACCCCCGGCAGGAAGTGACCATCGCCATGGTTGGCAAGTACATGGAGCTGCTGGATGCCTACAAATCCCTGATTGAATCCCTGCTGCATGCCGGCATCAAGACCCGTACCCGGGTCAATATCGAATACATCGATTCGGAAGATATCGAGCGCAATGGCACCGGCGTGCTGGAAAAAGCCGATGCGATTCTGGTGCCCGGTGGCTTCGGCGAGCGGGGTGTGGAAGGCAAGATCAGGACTGTGCAGTACGCCCGGGAAAACAAGGTACCCTACCTGGGTATCTGTCTGGGTATGCAGGTGGCGGTGATTGAGTACGCACGGAATATCGCCGGGCTGGAAGATGCACACTCCACGGAATTCCGCGAAAACTCAACCGCGCCGGTGGTGGGCCTGATCACCGAATGGCTGGACGCCAGCGGCACGCGGGAAGAGCGTACCGAGGAATCGGACATCGGCGGCACCATGCGCCTGGGCGCCCAGGACTGTGTTCTGACGGAAGGCTCTACCATCAGCCAGTGCTATGGCAAGCCGATCATTCGTGAGCGTCATCGCCACCGTTATGAGGTCAACAATCACTTTGTGCCGCAGCTGGAACAGGCCGGGCTGCGTGTCGCCGGTCGTTCTACGGATGGCAAGCTGGTCGAAGTGGTGGAAGTGCCGGATCACCCCTGGTTTGTGGCCTGTCAGTTTCACCCTGAGTTCACATCCACGCCCCGCGACGGCCATCCGCTGTTCACCGGCTTCGTGGAGGCTGCCCTGAATCACGCCGGGCGCTGACTGCCCGGCCATCACCCGAGAAGGACATCGCGGCTATGGCCCAATCTACGCTCAACGTTGCGGACCTCACCATCGCCAACGATCAGCCGTTCGTGCTGTTTGGCGGCATGAACGTGTTGGAGTCCCGGGAGTTGGCCTTTGAGGTTGCCGATGCCTATGTGGATATCACCCGGCGACTGGGCATTCCCTATGTGTTTAAGGCCTCCTTCGACAAGGCCAACCGCTCTTCCGTTAACTCCTTCCGCGGGCCCGGCCTGGAGGCTGGTCTGCAAGTGCTGGCTGACATTAAGGCCCGCTACGGGGTTCCTGTACTGACCGATGTGCATGAACCCTGGCAGGCTGAACCGGCCGCTGAAGTCTGTGACATCATTCAGTTGCCGGCGTTTCTGAGCCGCCAGACCGATCTGGTCATTGCCATGGCAAAGACCGGGGCGGTGATCAACATCAAGAAGGCCCAGTTCCTGGCACCCCATGAGATGGCCCATATCATCCGCAAGTGCGAAGAAGCCGGTAATGACCGGGTGATCCTGTGCGAGCGGGGTACCAGTTTCGGCTACAACAATCTGGTGGTCGACATGCTGGGCTTCCGTCAGATGAAAGACCTTGGCGTTCCGGTATTTTTCGATGTTACCCATTCCCTGCAGATGCCCGGTGGCCGGGCGGACTCTGCCGGAGGTCGCCGTGCGCAGGTGGGCGACCTGGCCCTGGCAGGCATGTCCCAGGCGTTGGCTGGCCTGTTCCTGGAAGCCCATCCGGATCCTGACAAGGCGCTTTGTGACGGACCCTGTGCGTTGCGCCTCAGCCAGCTGGAGCCGTTCCTGAAGCAGGTGAAAGCGATGGATGACCTGGTAAAAGGTTTTGCGCCCCTGGACACGGCCTGAGGTTGCCCTGGCAAGGCCATTGTTTTGGAAATTTCTTTAAGTCAGACACTATCTGGAGATAGAAAAGCATGACCAAGATCGCTGATATCAAGGCCCGTGAGGTCCTGGATTCCCGCGGTAACCCGACGGTGGAAGCCGATGTCATTCTGGAAGATGGCGTTGTCGGCCGGGCCTGTGCACCGTCCGGAGCCTCTACCGGCTCCCGGGAAGCCCTCGAACTTCGCGACCAGGATAACGGCCGTTATCTGGGCAAGGGTGTTACCAAGGCTGTCGCGGCGGTCAACGGTGATATCCGTAATGCCCTGGTAGGCAAGGATAGCGCAGATCAGCGTTCCCTCGACCAGATCATGATTGACCTGGACGGTACTGAGAACAAGGCCCGACTGGGTGCCAATGCCATTCTGGCGGTGTCCCTGGCGGCGGCCAAGGCGGCGGCAGCGTCCCTTGGCAAACCCTTGTACGAACATATTGCCGACGTTAACGGTACGGCGGGGCAATACTCCATGCCGGTGCCCATGATGAACATCCTCAATGGCGGTGAGCATGCTGACAATAACGTGGATATTCAGGAGTTCATGGTGCAGCCCGTGGCCGCAAAGAACTTTGCCGAAGCGCTGCGGATTGGCACCGAGATCTTCCACAGCCTGAAATCCGTGCTCAAAAAGCAGGGTCTGAATACAGCCGTGGGTGACGAAGGCGGTTTTGCGCCGAACCTGCCGTCCAACGAAGCGGCCCTGGCCGCCATCCAGGAAGCGATCGAAAACGCCGGTTACAAACTGGGCACTGATGTAACCCTGGCCCTCGACTGCGCTTCTTCCGAATTCTACCGGGACGATCAGTACCAGCTTACCGGCGAGGGCAAAACTTTCGATTCCGCCGGCTTCGCTGACTACCTGGCGGGACTGTGCGAGCGGTATCCCATTGTGTCCATTGAAGACGGCATGGACGAGGCCGACTGGGATGGCTGGAAGGTACTGACCGACAAGCTGGGCAGCAAGGTACAACTGGTGGGTGACGATCTGTTTGTGACCAACACCAGCATCCTGAAGGAAGGAATTGATAAAGGCGTTGCCAACTCCATCCTGATCAAGTTCAATCAGATTGGCAGCCTGTCGGAAACACTGGATGCGATCCGCATGGCCCAGGAAGCGGGTTATACAGCGGTAATTTCCCATCGCTCTGGTGAGACCGAAGACACCACCATCGCTGATCTTGCCGTAGCCACCTGCGCCGGCCAGATCAAGACCGGCTCCCTGTGCCGTTCCGACCGGGTTGCCAAGTACAACCAGCTGCTCCGTATCGAGGAGGAGCTGCAAGGCAAGGCGCCTTACCGCGGCCTGAAGGAAATCAAGGGCCAGGGCTGAACGGCCCGCTGGCAGTCCGTGCATCCAGCGTTGGACTGAGCTAGACTTTCGGGGCTGTCGGTCGGAGCATTCCGTACCGGCAGTCTTCCGATGAGTCCGCGAAAGGGAAATTACGGAAAAACGTCATGAAAGTGCTCTGGTCCATCATGGTCATACTGATTGTCCTGCTCCAGGTCCGCCTGTGGGTAGGGGAAGGCAGTTATGCCCAGGTCTGGAGCCTGAACGAGACGATCGCCGAGCAGCGGGCGGAGAACGCCGAGCTGGCAGCCCGTAACGAACGCCTCTATGCCGAGGTTCGAAATCTGGGGTCCGGCCAGGGGGCGGTAGAAGAACGCGCTCGCAAGAACCTGGGCCTGATCCATGAAGACGAGTCCTTCTTCCTGGTCGTGGAACCCTGAGCGGGCTTGTCACAGACCCTGTCACAGAAGTTGTACCCATGAACGCCCACGCTTTCTGGCTGGTTGTGCCGGCGGCCGGTATCGGCCAGCGCATGCAGTCCGACCTTCCCAAGCAATATCTCACCCTGAATGGCCGCTATCTCGTTGATGTAACCCTGGAGCGACTGCTGGCTTGCGGTGGCTGGGCAGGCTGTGTTGTTCCGTTACATCGCCAGGACCAGTGGTGGCAGACGGCGCGCAGTTCAGGTGACAGGTTTATCGAAACCTGTGACGGCGGCGGTGAGCGGGCCGACTCGGTAATGGCGGCGCTTCAACACCTGCGGGGCCGGGCCGGGGACGATGACTGGGTGCTGGTGCATGATGTGGCGCGACCCTGTGTTCACAGGGACGACATCGCCAGGCTGCGGGACCAGCTTGCGGGCGACGACTGTGGTGGCCTGCTGGCAGCGCCGGTTTCCGATACCATCAAGGAAGTCGCGCCTGGCACCGATGGGGTGCTGGCAACTCGGGACCGGAGCCGGCTATGGCGGGCACTTACGCCTCAGATGTTCCGTTTCGGGGCCCTGTTTGCGGCACTGCAACAGGGGTTAGAGGATCAGCCGGAGGCGATCACCGACGAAGCCTCAGCCATGGAGCGGGCCGGCTGGCGGCCCCGGGTTGTGGCCGGGCGTGCCGACAATATCAAGATCACTGTTCCCGAAGACCTGGTGCTGGCGGAATTTATCCTGGCCCGTCAGGCGGGGAACTGACACGGTTTTAAAGAGGCTGGTGCAATGCGAATAGGTCAGGGCTTTGATGTTCATGCGTTCTGTGACGGCGACGAAGTCATTATTGGTGGAGTGCGAATTCCCCACGATCAGGGTCTGAAAGCCCACTCTGACGGTGACGTGTTATTGCACGCGGTGGCGGATGCCCTGCTGGGCGCTGCGGCCCTTGGGGATATCGGCCATCTCTTTCCCGACACCAGCGATGAATGGGAAGGAGCCGACAGCCGGGTACTGCTGCGGGAAGTGCACCGGCGAATCGGCGAGCAGGGGCTGGAAGTGGTCAATATCGACAGTACTATCCTGGCCCAGGCGCCCCGCATGGCTCCCCATGTAGCAGCCATGCGCCAGAATATGGCGGAGGACCTGGGTATCCCGCTGAACAGCGTCAGCGTAAAGGCAACCACCACCGAAAAACTGGGCTTTGTAGGACGCCGGGAAGGCATTGCCTGTCACGCCATCTGCCTGCTGAGGCACACTTTTTCATGAGTCGCTGGCGCCTCGACTGGCCGTGGCCGGCCGGCGGTGAGCCGGTAGGAACAGGCACGCTCAAATCCTGTGCAGAAGACTTTCAGGTGACGGAGATTCTCGATCTTGAGGGCGTCGCCGCGGCCTCCCGGACGGAGGTGCTCACGGAAGCGGTCCCGGTGCCGGGGCAGGGCGAACACCTGCTGATCTATCTGGAAAAAACCGGTGACAACACCGTCTGGGTTGCCGGTGAGCTGGGCCGTCTGGCTGGCTGTGGAAGCCGGGGTGTGGGTTATTGTGGTCTCAAGGACCGCAATGCAGTGACACGACAATGGTTCAGTGTACAGCGGCCGGGCCAGGAGACCAGTGATACCGATTTCCTGCTGGCCCTGCAGAACCAGCATGACAACTGGAAAGTACTGGCGGTGGCCCGATACCACCGGAAGCTTCGCAACGGCGAACACCAGGCAAACCGTTTCGATATCCGCCTGCGCCAGCTCACCGGCGATACTGGCGAGATTCAACAGCGCCTTGAGGCGCTTCAGCGGGACGGCTGCCCCAACTATTTCGGACGCCAGCGTTTTGGCTACCAGGGCGCGAACCTGGATCAGGCGGTAGCTCCGGCTGAAAAATCTGCCCGGCGGCGCCGGGGCCGTCGTGGAATGGATAAGCAGGAAGGCATCTACTTTTCCGCAGCCCGCTCCTGGCTGTTCAACGAAGTACTGGCCGAACGGGTGGTTCGGGGCGACTGGAATCAGCCTTTGCAAGGCGAGCCCGGGGAGCAGCCAACCGGTCCCCTGTGGGGCGATGGCGGAACCCTGGCAACAGGGGAGCAGGGTGAGCTGGAGCGAACCGTAGTCGCACGCTACCCCGAGATGGCCGCCGTGTTCAGCACCACCCGCATGAGCCCGGCCCGACGTCCGCTGGTGCTCCACGCTGATGAGCTGCACTGGTCCATTTCCGAGGCCGTTGAGCAGCGCTGGCTGGACCTCTCATTCACGCTTTTGCCCGGCCAATACGCCACCACACTGCTGGCGTCCGTGCTGGATCTGGACTCATCGGAGTGAGCCCGACAGTTTTCTGACGGAGGCCCGGGCCAGAAATTCTTGCTGGTGACAGAAATAACGGGTTTTATCCGTTAGAATTCCTCATCGTTTATGAAAATGGCGGTGAGTCGCCAGAATCTATTCGGAGAGGCTGGAAATCGTGCGTATCTTGCTGTCGAACGATGACGGGGTGCTTTCCCCGGGACTGGTGGCCCTGCATGCCGGGCTGGAAGGAATTGCCGAGATGGAGGTTGTCGCTCCGGATCGCGATCACAGTGGTGCCAGTAACTCTCTGACCCTGAACCGTCCCCTTACCGTGGATCAGCATCCGGGAGGGTTCCATTCCATCGATGGTACGCCGACCGACTGTGTCCACCTGGCGGTTAACGGGCTATTCGAGAAGCCGTTTGATCGCGTGGTGTCGGGCATTAATACCCACGCCAACCTGGGAGATGACATTATCTATTCCGGTACCGTCGCCGCCGCGACGGAAGGGCGCCATCTGGGCTTGCCTGCCATTGCGGTTTCGCTGGTCAATAACGGGCACTTCCACTACGAAACTGCGGCCCGGGCCGTGCGTATACTGCTACAGCGGAACGACTGGCCGGATCTGGGCGGGCGCTGCATTCTGAACGTAAACGTACCTGACGTGCCCTGGGAGCAGATCGAGGGTTTCCGGGTGACCCGTCTCGGCCACCGGGGTCGGGCCGAGGGCGCGGTGCCCATGACCTGTCCCCGTGGGCGGGCCCGCTACTGGATCGGTGCCGCCGGTGATGGTGCAGACGCCGGACCGGGCACGGATTTCCACGCTATCAGTCAGAATTACGTTTCGATCACACCCGTTCATATTGATATGACCCGCCATGACTCCTTGTTGTCCCTGAGGCAGTGGGTGGAGGCTGCGTACTAATGGTTGCAATAGATGGCATCGGCATGACTTCCCGGCGCACTCGACTGCGGTTGATCCAGCGTTTGCGGGAAGCGGGTATCCGCGACGAGCGGGTGCTCGGCGTAATGGAGGAGATGCCCCGCCATATCTTTCTTGACGAAGCCCTGGCCCATCGCGCCTACGAAGACACAGCATTACCCATCGGTCACAGCCAGACGTTGTCGCAGCCCTATATTGTCGCGCGCATGACGGAAGTTCTGTTAGCGGCCGGTCCTTCGAAGGTGCTGGAACTGGGTACCGGCTCTGGCTATCAGACGGCAATTCTGGCGCGGCTGTGTGATGAGGTGTTCAGTGTGGAGCGCATTAAGGGCCTGCAAGACAAGGCCCGGGAGCGGCTGCATCTGTTAAAGCTGCGCAACATCATGCTACGACTGGCGGACGACGTTGTAGGATGGCCTGAGCGTGGGCCCTATGACGGAATTATCGTGACGGCGGCGCCCAGGGTGGTTCCGCCGGAGTTGCTGGATCAGTTGGCAGACGGCGGGGTCATGGTGATTCCCGTGGGTGAGGAGAAACAGATGCTGGTCAAAATAACCAGGGAAGGCGACCGGTTCCACCAGGAAGACATTGAACCGGTCCGTTTCGTACCCTTACTGGGAGGTGTGGTACGTTGAAACACATGCAACAGCATGCGGGTATTTTTCTCCGGGGTGCCCTGATGGGCGCGGCAGATGTCGTGCCCGGCGTGTCCGGGGGGACGATCGCGTTTATCACCGGCATCTATTTCAGGCTGCTGGGAGCCATCGCGACAATACCGTCGGCAGTCCTTCAGGAACTCGTCAGGGGGCGGATCAGACGCTTCTGGAACTGCATTGATGGAACCTTTCTGACGGTACTCATGATGGGCATTCTGACGAGTATCGCCACCCTTGCCAGTGGGATTACCTGGGGCCTGGAACACTACCCCATTGCCCTGTGGAGTTTCTTTTTCGGGCTCATCGTGGCCTCGGTCTGGCACGTGCTGGGGCAGCTCAAAGCCCCCAGCTTCTGGCTCGCGTTGCCGATAGCGGCGGGAGCCGCGTTTGCCTGGTGGGTGACGACGCTCTCCGCCGGCCAGATAGACCCGGGCCCACCTGCATTCTTCTTTGCCGGCGCAGTCGCGATCTGTGCGATGATCCTGCCCGGGTTATCGGGCAGTTTCGTGCTGCTGGTTCTCGGTATGTACGCCCCGGTGCTGAGCGCCGTGCGAGAGTTTGATTTGACGGTTATCGCATTGTTCATGGCGGGCTGCGCGCTGGGTTTGCTGAGTTTTGCCCGGATTCTGGGGTTCGCACTGCGTAAGGCCCACGATGTGGTTCTGGCCATATTGACCGGTTTTATGATCGGGGCCCTGAACCGGGTCTGGCCATGGCAGGAAGTGCTGGCCTGGCGCACGGACTCCGGTGGCGCCCAGGTCCCCATGGAGCAGATTAGCGTGTCCCCGATGCGTTATGCGGAAGTCACCGGAGATTCTGCGCAACTGCCGGTGGCATTGGCAGCGGTCGTGCTGGGCGCGGCGGTGGTATTGATTGGTGAGTGGCTGGCAAACCGTCGCTCCCGGCAAGGGGTAGTTGGCACAGCCAGTGTGTGAATGAGTCGCCAGACAGGGCAGAATTAACTTTTAACACTGTGATGGGCATCACCGGTCCGGTGAGATGGATGTTACTTTTTTAGAGGTTGTTGTTTCGTTAGGTAACGCCCACGATTTGTAAGGTAACCGTCACATGTGTACAAAAACTGCAATAAATTAATGATTTAGCGGATCAGCATTTAATCCATGTTAAGCTGAAAATATGAATTAGAAATAACAGGGATATTGATATATCCGTGAATTATACCTCCAGCCAGTCAAGAGTGGATGCCTGTTTCTCTTTTCCCGAACATTATGGTCGGGGGAGGCTGATAATATGGCTGCTGCTTGCTCTGCTGACGCTTCCAGGACTGTCCGGCTGTAATACCCAGGCGATCTATGGAGACAGCGCCTATAACCCTGCCGTTTACTGGGGCCGCCACGTGGTGGAGCGGGGCGATACCCTCTACAGCATCGCCTGGCGTTACGGTCGCGATTACCGGGAACTGGGCAATGCCAACGGCATTTCGCCTCCGTATAACATCTATCCGGGGCAGGTTATCCGCCTTGATCTGCGCGGCACTATACCGAGCGGCGGCAGCCGCGTCGCCGCATCCCCACGCTCTCCCACAGAGACGACACGGCCCAGAGCAGCGCCAAAACCCCAGCCTGTCCCCCAGCCTCAACCGAAGGTTACCCGCAAGCCTGATCCCGCTATGGATGTTTCCAGGCAGACTCAGACCGTGTCGAATGTCAATTGGCGTTGGCCGCATGTTGGTACGGTAATTGCAAAATTCTCTACAGGTGGAAAAGTCAATAAAGGTATTGATATTGCCGGGAATTTGGGAGATCCGGTCAGAGCTGCCGCCGACGGCAACGTGGTTTATGCCGGCAACGGTCTGCTCGGATACGGCAATCTCATTATCATCAACCACAACGAACACTACCTCAGTGCCTACGCCCACAACCGGCGGATTCTGGTAGGTGAGGGACAGGATGTGAAGCAGGGCCAGACGATCGCCGAGCTGGGAAATACGGGCACCGACCAGGCCAAGCTTCACTTCGAGATACGCAGGAACGGTAATCCGGTGGACCCGATACCCTACCTGCCAAGGCGCTGAAGGATCGGTTCACTTCAGCAAAATCGGTAAGAAAGAAAGCAAGGAGGCGTAAATATTACAGACCACAACCCATTGTCATCAGACCGACATCGAGCTCGGATAACAACAACAAGCAAAGCGGTCAGCCGTGACCCGGCTGGCCTG
>CAYMQO010000050.1:0-9925 GCA_964392405.1 uncultured Marinobacter sp. | reverse complement strand
AGATCGAGCCCAAGTCCATTGGCGTCGGCCAGTATCAGCATGACGTTTCTCAGGTACAGCTGGCCCGCAGTCTGGATGCGGTAGTGGAAGATTGTGTAAACGGAGTCGGGGTTGATCTGAACACTGCCTCTGCGCCACTGCTGGCGCGCGTATCTGGCCTGAACCCGGGCACCGCCGAAAACATCATCGAATTTCGCAGCCGTAACGGCGGCTTCCAAAGTCGCCGGCAGTTGTTGGAAGTGCCCCGGCTGGGCCCCAAAACCTTCGAACAGGCGGCGGGCTTTCTGCGTATCAGCCGGGGCGAGAACCCGCTGGATCGCTCCGCGGTGCACCCGGAAGCCTATGGCGTGGTGGAAGCCATTGCGAAGCAGAACGGCCGCAAAGTGGCGGACCTGATTGGCGATGTGAATTTCCTGCGCAGCCTGAAACCGGAAGATTACGTTACCGACCAGTTTGGTGTTCCGACGATCCGGGATATTATCGCCGAGCTGGAAAAACCGGGCCGCGATCCCCGGCCGGAGTTCCGCTTTGCCAGTTTCCAGGAGGGCGTAGAAACCCTGAATGACCTGAAAACCGGCATGACACTGGAAGGCACGGTGACCAACGTCACCAACTTCGGCGCCTTCGTGGACATTGGCGTGCATCAGGACGGCCTGGTGCATATTTCAGCCCTGTCCCACGAGTTCGTAAAAGACCCGCGGGAAGTGGTCAAGGCCGGTGATATCGTCAAGGTCAAGGTGATGGACGTCGATATCCCCCGGAAGCGCATTGCCCTTTCCATGCGCCTGGATGACAAGCCCGGCGAAAGCAGCCGTGGCGAGCGCCGGGGCTCCGGTCCTGGTGCCGGGCAGCACGAGCGACGCGGGTCGAACCAGCAACGCAGAGGCGAGGGGCGCCGGGGCAATCCGTCGCCTCAGCCACAGGGCGCCATGGCGGGGGCTCTGGCCGAAGCATTGGCTTCTGCCCGCAAGGACAAGCGATAATCCAGCAGGGCAGGCGCTCACCCGCTTACCGGGGCCTGCGGTGATACAGTTGTCCGCAGCGGCAGAGGTGCCGTTCGTCGGGATCAGAGGAGTCAAACATGGGTGCTTCGCGCCACGCGCTGTTCTCACAGCTGAACGCCAGTGAGTGGGACGGCTTCCTGAAGGGAGCCGAGAGAGAAGGGTTACGGGTTGATCGCAATGGGTTTATTGCCCAGACGCCCCATCCCGAGGCCCTCGGCTCGGCGCTGACCCATCCCCTGATCACCACGGATTATTCCGAGTCGCTGCTGGAACTGATCACGCCGGTGTGCAACAGCACTGAAGAAATGCTGGCTTCGCTGCGGGATACCCACTGGTTTGTGCATCAGCATCTTGGGGACGAGGTCTTCTGGGCGGCAAGCATGCCCTGTGGCCTGGATGGCGACCCGAGCATTCCCATTGCGGAATACGGCCATTCCCACAGCGGTCAGCTCAAGCATGTCTATCGCCAGGGGCTGGCGGTGCGCTATGGCCGTATGATGCAGAGCATTGCCGGTGCTCACTACAATCTGTCGTTGCCGGACAGTTTCTGGCAGAAATGGCAGCAGTTGCTGGGGGACAGCCGGCCCTTGCGGGACTTCAAGTCCGACCAGTATTTCTGGCTGATCCGTAACTTCCGTCGTCGCAGCTGGCTGTTGATGCTGCTGTTCGGTGCGTCACCGGCGCTGGATGCGAGCTTTGTCCGTGGCGTCAGTCACCAGTTGACCCCGCTCGGCAACGATACCTTTTACGGGCCCCATGCCACATCATTGCGCATGGGCGACCTGGGCTACCACAACAATGCCCAGTCATCCCTCAATATCTGCTTCAATGAACTGCGCACCTATACCGATACCCTGGCCAGGGCCATCCAGACACCCTGGCCGGATTACGAGGCCATTGGCCTCCATCGGGGCGATCAGCGCATCCAGATCAATACCAGCATTCTGCAGATAGAAAACGAGTACTACAGCGCCGTAAGGCCGAAGCGCACCACTGGCCGGGGCGAAAAGCCTATTCAGGCCCTCGACAGCCGCGGCGTGGAGTATGTGGAAGTGCGCTGCCTGGACCTGGACCCCTTCTCTCCGCTGGGCCTGAACGCGCCCCAGGTGGACTTTCTGGATCTGTTCCTGCTGGGATGCCTGCTCCGTGACAGTCCCCGTATCGGCGACGCCGAATGTGAGCGGCTGGATGACAACTACAAGGATGTGGTGAACGAAGGCCGCGACCTGCAGCTTCAGCTTAATCGCTGTGAAGGAAATATCTCCCTGGCTGACGGCTCCCGGGCCGCCCTGGATGAACTGGACGCCCTGGCAGAGCAGCTGGATCAGTGGCAGGGCGGAGATCGCTATCGTCAGGCCCTGACGGTGCAGCGTCAGAAACTGGAGGATCCGTCCCTGCTGCCATCAGCCCGGGTGCTCACCGCGATGGAAGAAACCGGCCGCGGCCACCGGGAATGGACTCTCGAGCTGTCCCTGGAACACCAGCGCAGCCTGCGGGAAGCACAGCCCGGTGCGCAGGTTCAGCAGGAATATGAGCGCCTGACCAGGGAATCCCTGGCAGAGCAGACAGAAATGGAGCGTACCGACCAGGGAAGCTTCGAGGACTACCTGAAAAGCTATCTGGCCAGTTAAGGTCCGAACCCCGTAGTCTTGCGGACGGCTCAGCGCTGGATTACGAAAGTACTGAAGAGCACGTCGGTAATGGTTTCGCCCGTTTGCTGCTCTTCCAGCACCGTATTGAGCCGGTCCCGGGCAGTTTCCCGCAGGGTCTGCTGGCCTTCGGGTGAAGAAAGCGTGTCGAGGTCCGCCTGTTCGCCAAAAAGCATAACCAGTTCATGGCGCAGGCGCGGCATGTGGGTTTCAATGGCAGCCCGGGCGGTTTCGGTATTGACCCTTAGGGAAACGTCGGCCTTGAGGTATCTGATCCGCTCCGACGGTTCGCCAACATGGGTCACGAACGCCGGTCGCATCTCGATGTAGTCGGTGAACGCGGCCGGTTGCTGGGCCTCGCCGCTGGCGGCTTCTTCCGATGCGGCGGGCAACGATAGAGGTAGGGCAGCGGCCAGAACCAGGCTGATCCAGAAAGTGGAATGTCGACGTTTCATCAGTTTTCCGAATTTATCTCGCAGGGGGTCTGGTCCGCAGAATAGCAGGACCGGGGGGCAGATGCAGCCACTGAAGCCCTGTGCCAATTCCAGAGTCCAGAAGGTTTAACGACAGATGCGCAGACTGGTTTTCCTTTTCGCTTTCCTGGTGCCGGCAGGCTTGCTGGCCGTCGCTTTTTACATGGAACATGTGATGCTGCTTGAACCCTGCCCGTTGTGCTGGTTGCAGCGGTTTGCGTTTATGGGCGTCGCTCTGGTGGGGCTGATCGCACTGTTGCATAACCCCGGCAATATCGGGGGGCGCATCTATGGTTTCTTCCTGATGCTGACGGCCGGGATTGGCGCAGCCCTGGCGGGGCGTCAGCTGTGGCTGCAAAGCCTGCCTGAAGATCAGGTGCCGGCCTGTGGCACGTCCATCGACTACATGCTGGAGGTGTTCCCGCTGATGGAAGTGCTGGCAATGGCTGTGCGGGGCACCGGCGACTGCGCCAAGGTGGTGTGGACCTTCCTCGGGCTGAGCATTCCGGGCTGGACGGCGATTTTCTTCACCCTCATCATTCTGGCCGGGCTTGCGGTACTGTCCGGAATTGTACGCTCACCTGGCAGGCACTGAACAATCCTCCCGTGGTAACTGATGTGCCGTGTTTGTAGCGTTGTCGGCCTGCTCGCAATTAGGGTAACTTGATCGCTACCGCTGACTGCGACAACCCAATGGCCGGGAGGCATCATGTTAGAGTACTGCCGTACTGCGAAGGAACGCTGGGGAGGCGTCCACCAACTGATTGACCGCTGGCTGAAAGCCCGTCAGGAACTCCTCGTTCATTACTGCGAACTGTGCGATACCGCTCGCGAAACCCCCGCCGAGCGGCTGGGGCCGAAGCTGCAGCAGTTGTGTCAGATTCTGGTGGATTACACCTCCGCCGGTCACTTCGAGGTCTATGAGCAACTGATCCGGGAGGCCCATGAATTCGGTGGTGACGGCCTGGAGCTGGTGGCGGGGGTTTATCCGAAAATCACCGAAACCACCGGCGTAGTGCTGGACTTCAACGAGCGCATCGACGGCAAAAACCCAACCGAACCCGAAATGGATGAGCTGATGTCTGAGCTGTCCCGGTTGGGTGAATCCCTGGGCACCCGGTTCGAGCTGGAAGATTTCCTGATCGAACATCTGCACAACGCCCATGCGGACAAGGCGGCTTCCGGGGAGCCGGTTCCGGTGAGGGATAATAAGCCGGTTCTGCAGAGCGTAACAGCAAAAGGGGCGGCTCACTGAGCCGCCCCTTCGTTATCAGCTCTCTTTGCTGATAAGCGCTTTTTCTGAAAGGCTGGGGTGTCCGATAGCCGATCAGTCTTCCGGATTCACTTCCAGCAGCTCTACATCGAACACCAGGGTCTCGTTGGGACCGATGCTCATGTTGCCGCCGGGGCCATAGGCCAGGTCGGACGGAATGTAGAGCTTGAAGCGGCTGCCTTCGTTCATCAGCTGCAGACCTTCGGTCCAGCCGTCAATCACCTGGTTCAGGCGGAAAGTCACCGGCTCGCCCCGGTCGCGGGAACTGTCGAACACCTCGCCTGACAGCAGCTCACCGGTGTAATGCACTTTTACCAGGTCTTCGGCACCCGGCTTGTCGCCATCGCCCTGTTCCAGCACTTCATACTGAAGGCCGGATTCAGTAGTCATCACGCCGTCACGCTCGGCATTTTCCGCCAGGAACTGCTCGCCGGCTTCCCGGTTTTTGGATGCGGCCTGTTCCATTTCAAGCTCTTGCTGGGCCTGGATTTCCTGCTGGTATTCCATCATGGCTGCCTGAATCTCATCCCGGGTCAGGCGGGCCTCGTCTTCCCCGGAATGGGCCTGGCGGAAACCTTCGATGAACTGTTCCAGTTCCAGGTCCGGCAGGTCATGCTTCAGCCGTTCAGCGAATACCATCCCCATGCCATAGCTGACTTTCTCGCTGTTGGTTTCCAGCGGTGCCTGGGAGACTTCCGGGCCCTGGGTTCCGGCGGTGCAGCCGACAAGCGCGCCGGCAACGGTAAGGGCGATGAGCGTTTTCTTCATGTTCAGTCCTGTCACGATAATGTGTGGGTCGCGCGTAAAGGTAACTGCTTTATCATTGTGTTACCACTGACGGAGTCGTAATTTCGGTACGCCATCAACTGCCCGCACGGGACCGGTTGGGATCCAGGGAAAATGGCGCCGAATAAGGTGCACTCAGGTCGTCGCCGGAGGGGTTCTGGGGCTCTGGTGACAGGTTGCGGGCACCCTGGCCGGGCTCAATGGCAAGAGTATTCCAGTTGCCGCTATTCGGCGGCTGATCGGCATAGTTCCAGCTGCCGTCCGCATCCTTCCACTTGAAGACGATGTCCGGGCCGGTGGGTTTGACCGGGGCTGGTACCAGCGCTTCGAAAGACGGAATGGAGCCGGCTTCCCGGACTTCTTCCGGTTTCTGGGTCGGACTTTCCGGCGCCTTGATGCCAAACACCATCAAGGCCACCAGCAGACCCAGAGCCGGAAAGGCAAGACGAAGCAGCCAGCGCATCATGTGACTGAGCCCGGCTGTGCGCAGGCTCCGGAGCGAACGGAAACCCCGGTCTGGTTGATGAGTTCGGCGAGATGGCTGATCTTGGGCTCCGTGCTGACGTTCTGGCCGTCATCTGTGCAAGGGGCAGCCCGACGCAGGTTCTGTTGGATAAGTGCGATGTCAGGGGTTTCCGGGTCTGCTTTTAAAGCGTTATGCAGCGCCTGCCACGCCCTGTACAATTCGACGCGCTCGGCTTCCAGTTCGGCCCTGGCCAGGGTCTGGCGCAAGGGGGCGAGTAAGGGATCCGACTTTGCCAGGGATTTTTTCAGGGCCCGTAGGGAACCGGTCATTTCTGCTCGCCATTGCTGTAACGCCAGGGGCTCAGCCTGAGGGTAGACACGCCGCTCACGGGCCAGCCAGCCGGCACTGAGCAGGCGGGTGACGGACCAGCCCTTTTCCTGGAGACTCAGGCACAGACTGGCCGCTTCGTCGCATTGCCACAGGGCCAGGGCAAAACGCCATAACGGCGTATCCGTATCGGGGGTATGATCTGTTTCGTGCTCTGGCATGCCATATCCATTAGCCGGTACCGGTTCTTTCACGAATTTTACCCCGGGAGCGGTATAATTCCGCAATGATTACGATTACCAATCTCAGTTTACAACGCGGTGGCGTCTGGTTGCTAGATTCTACCAGCGTTACGATCCAGCCGGGTCAACGGGTCGCCATTGTGGGCGCCAACGGGGCCGGTAAATCCAGCCTGTTTCAGTTGCTGCTTGGCGGCCTGGGTGCCGAACAGGGTGCGGTCAGCCTGCCCGGGGGCTGTCGCATTGCCCATATGGCCCAGGAGGTGGAAGCGTCTGGTCGCAGTGCCAGAGAGTTCGTGCTGGACGGTGATACCCGGCTGCGGGAACTGGAAGCGGCGCTGGCCGAGGCTGAAGCCAAAGGTGATGATCACGCCATGGCCCATATCCATGGCGAGCTGGATCTTCATGAAGCCTGGTCTGCCTCCCGCCGTGCTGATGCGCTGATCCGTGGTCTGGGCTTTGCCGACGGTGATGCGGACCGCCCGGTGTCGTCCTTTTCCGGGGGCTGGCGTATCCGGCTGAACCTGGCTCAGGCCCTGATGAAACCTTCCGACCTGTTACTGCTGGACGAGCCCACCAACCACCTGGATCTGGACGCCTGCCTATGGCTGGAGAACTGGCTGTCCCGCTACCCCGGCACGCTGCTCTTTATCTCCCACGACAGGGATTTCATGGATCGGGTAGCGACCCACATCATCCATTTTGATCGCCAGAAACTGGTGCAGTACACAGGCAACTATTCTGCCTTCGAGCGTCAGCGCGGTGAGCGACTGGCCCAGCAACAGGCCAACTATGAGAAGCAGCAGGCGCGGGTGGCTGAAATCCAGCGATTTATCGATCGCTTCAAGGCCAAGGCGACCAAGGCCCGCCAGGCCCAGAGCCGGGTCAAGGCACTGGAGCGGATGGAGCAGATTGCGCCGGCGCATATCGATTCGCCGTTCAGCTTTACTTTTCCCATGGCCGACAAGGTTTCCAACCCATTGCTGAGCGTGCGCGATGGCAAGGCGGGTCATGGGGAAAGCGTAGTACTTTCGGGCCTCAACCTCACCCTGTTGCCCGGCAGCCGAATTGGGTTGCTGGGGCCGAATGGCGCCGGCAAATCCACGCTGATGGACGCGCTCCGGGGCAAGGGGACGTTGCTGGCAGGCGAGCGCACCACCGGCGAGCACCTTGCTATTGGTTACTTTGCCCAGCATCAGCTGGAATCTCTGGATCTGGACGCCAGCCCGTTTCTGCACCTGCAACGGCTCGCCCCCAGGGCGTCAGAGCAGAGCATCCGTAATTTCCTCGGCGGTTTCGATTTTCATGGCGATGAAGCCCTCGCCCCGATCCGGTCGTTTTCCGGTGGGGAAAAGGCACGGGTAGCCCTGGCGGTCATCGCCTGGCAGAAGCCGAACCTGCTGCTACTGGATGAGCCCACCAACCACCTGGATCTGGAAATGCGCCAGGCCCTGACCATGGCCCTGCAGAACTTCGACGGCGCCATGGTAGTGGTGTCCCACGACCGGCACCTGCTGCGTAACACGGTGGACGAGTTCTGGCTGGTCAGTGATGGCGCCGTTGCCCCCTACGACGGAGACCTGGAAGACTACGAGCGCTGGCTGGCGGAGCGACGGCGGGATGAAGACGAGCCGCCGCGGCGGGACAGCCAGGCCGGTGTTGCCAGCCAGGCCGCTGGCCTGACCGCGGAACAGCGCAAGGCCCGCAAGCGTGAGCAGGCAGAGCTGCGCAAGCAGTTGAGCCCCTGGAAGAAGCAACTGGCCGGAGCCGAGCAGGCCATTGCTAAAGCAGAGGCCCGGCTGGCTGAGCTGGAAATTGCACTGGCGGATACTGCCCTTTACGAGGCGGCGCAAAAAGACCGGCTCAAGGCCCTGCTGGCGGAGCAGGCGGAAGTCCGTGCAGGATTGGAGGAAGCAGAAGCCAGCTGGCTCGAAGTGGGCGAGAAGCTGGAAGCGCTGGAAGCCCAGTTGGAGATCTGACCCGCCGTCAGCGGGTGTGGATCTCCAGCAGAAAATCTTCCTGTGCCAGATATTCCTTCTCGTTTTCCAGGTCGGCCAGGGTCAGGGGGCGCTCTTCCAGCCATTTCCTGTCGAAAGTGAGGCGCAAACGCCGGTTGGACGCCTTTGCGCTTAGCGCGGGGGGCGGCTCATAGTTGCGGGCATGTTGCAGCAGTACGCCAAGGCGAAGCACAACGCAAAGCCGCCTGAGCCGCTGTGCATCCTCTGCCGGGAAGTCGTTGAAAATCGCCGAGACAAACTTGCGCCGGTGCCCCCGCACCAGCGTTGCCAGTTCCTGCTGTAACTGCTGGGTAAAGCCGGGCAGGTCGGAATAACGCAACAGATAGGCGCCGTGTTTCTGGTACTGGCTGTGGGCAATGGTCAGGCCAACCTCATGCAGTCTGCTGGCCCAGCGCAGCAGTTCTTCATCGCCCAGGGTGTTGATCTCCCAGTCCTCACACACGCAGCGCCATAACGCCATGGATGAGGCTTCGACTGCCTCCCCATGGAGTTTGTCCAAGTGATAGCGCTCCTGCAGGGCACTGATGGTGCGTTCGCGCACGTCTTCATGCTGGATGCGGCCCAGAATGTCGTATAGCAGCCCCTCCCGCAGCGCGCCGTCGGCATAGGTCATCTCCTCAATACCTAATGACTCGAACGCAGCCAGCAAAATGGCAAAGCCCGATGGAAAAATGCTCTGCCGTTCGGAACGTACTCCCAGCGCCTCCAGTCGCCGGGCATGCCCCATATCGATCAGGCGCCGACGCAATTCCTGCAGGCTCTTCAGATCAATAGTGCCATCGGTAATGCGCAGGGTTGCCAGCACATTGGCGACCGCCTTGATGGAGCCGGACGAACCGACCGTACTGTTCCAGCCGAGGTTGCGGTAGCGGGCGCGGATATGGAGCAGTTCCTGGGAGGCATGGGTAACCGCCTGGTCCATTTTGCGGCGGGTGATCTTGCCATCGGGGAAGTAGCGGTTACGGAATGAGACACACCCCATATGCAGGCTTTCCAGAGCCTGGGTCTCGAAACGTTCGCCGATAATAAATTCGGTGCTGCCCCCGCCAATATCCACCACCAGACGCCGGCCAGTATCGTCAGACAGGGTATGGGACACCCCCAGGTAGATCAGGCGGGCTTCCTCCCGGCCGGCGATCACCTCCACCGGATATCCGAGGACTTCTTCCGCCCGGGCGATAAACTGTGGCGTATTACGGGCGACCCGCAGCGCATTGGTGCCGACGATCTGTACGGCTTCGGGGGGCATGCCGCTCAGGCGCTGGGCGAATCGGCTGAGACAGGCGAGGGCGCGCTGCTGGGCTTCTTCGGTAAGGTTGTTGCTGGCATCCAGACCGGCACCCAACTGGACCTTCTCGCCCATTTTCTCCACCGTCCGGATCTCTCCGTTAACCTGCCGGGCCACCACCATATGAAAACTGTTGGAGCCCATATCGATGGCTGCGAGCAGTTCCGGCGGGTTGTCTGAAGCCGTCACGTGTCTTGAATTCCTCTTGCCAGCCTTTATAGTGAGGCGCCTGTAGACGCAGCCGGTACTATAAGCGAATTGTAACGGACCTGTCAGTACCGGATACGGACGCCGTCACAACCTGATCGTTGCCCACATGGCCACTGGCTATAGCGGAGAGTACTGCCCGCCGGGCGCTTCACAGGTGGAAGCCAAATCGCGTAAAGTAACGTATAGTCGCTT
>CAYMQO010000049.1:6841-9992 GCA_964392405.1 uncultured Marinobacter sp. | reverse complement strand
TGGATCTTCGGATTCCTGGGGTCCCACCGCTTCTATTACGGCAAGCCGGTCACCGGCACCATCTGGTTTTTCACCCTCGGCTTGCTGTTTATCGGCTGGATCATCGACCTGATCCTGATTCCCGGCATGGACCGGGAAGCCGACCTGCGCTACCAGCAGGGCCCCATCAGTTATAACATCAGCTGGATCCTGCTGACATTTCTGGGCGTGTTCGGGGTGCACCGCATGTATATGGGGAAGTGGATCACCGGCATTATCTACCTGTGTACCGGTGGCCTCTTCTTTATTGGCGTGCTGTACGATTTCTGGACACTGAATGAACAGATCACCCTGAAGAACGGCCGCGGTTTCTGACCGGCAGATCCCGGGCCGGAGCGCCTCGCTCACACACAGGGGGCCATTACCAACCCCGGCACAGCGAGCAACAGCGTCGACACTGCGGAGCAGGCGGAAACCATGGCCGATGTCCGGGGAATAAAACTCTTTCCTGAAGCCGATCGCCACGCGGCCCAGGCCGCGGCCACCAGAAGCGACGCAATCACCAGCCCTGCCCCGGCCAGCAGGAAGTTAATGGCAGATGGCTGATCACCGCCATTGACCAGCCAGCCCTGCAGGCAGGCCAGCGACAGCGTCGCGTAGATCACCACGAACCAGATCGACCAGACCACCGGCCCGAGCACCAGGCTGGCCGGGTGGTACCAGAAGCTGCGCCCGGTCATGCACCACCTCCGAATGCCGCGGGCAGGGCCAGGAATACCAGCACACTGATCCAGTAAACCACCACGGTATAGGTCCACAGGGGTTGCAGCACCCGCAACTCGTAGGGCAGAGCCTGACTGGTGTAGCCCCTGTACACCCGCAGAATCTGCATACCTGTCAGCAGCACCGTCAGTCCGCTATGGAAGATCAGATAGGCCAGCACCACCGCCAGGATGGAATCGTGGGCGGAACCGCCCGGCTGTAATCCTGCCTCGAAGGCGGTGACCATCAGCGCCACACAATGAATCAGGCCGATGGCGGTGACCAGCACCAGTCCGCCAGCGGTCACAGCCTTTGCCTGACGCCACCAGAGACCCAGCGCCAGGGTGATCAGCACACCACTGCCCAGCAGACCCAGGGTGCTCAATGGAGATTCTTCTGGCATATGCCATTGGGTTGCCACCGGCCACAGATAAAGCCAGCCGAACATCAGCGCCGCGAACAGGGTTCCATCCGCCATCAATGTCACGATCATGCCCCAGCGGCCGGGACCATCTTCGGTACGGGAGTGCAGAGGCAGTTTGCCCTCCCGGTCGCGGGGTGCCATGCGGGGATGCAACCCGTTCACCCAGCCCCAGCGCAGGCAGGCCCCCAGCGCCAGTACGGCAAACACAATCGCCAGCATGTAGGTCTTCAATAGCAGCGAGAGGCAGAGCCCGGCGAGCAGGGCAGCCGTAATCAGCGGTTCCCAGGAATTGCTGGGCAAGTGCATCACTTCCCGGGCCTCGCCAGACACCGCGTCACTGCCAATAGTGTCCCGGCGCCCGTCCTGAATCTCGCTCAGGTAGTGTTCGCCTGCCGGTACGGTATCGATCAGTTCCGGCTGATCCCAGAGCGGATGGCGGGAGCGGATCTCCGGAATGCTGGCGAAATTGTAGGCGTTCACCGGCATCGGAATGGACCATTCCAGAGTGTCGGCCCGCCAGGGATTGGGCACCGCCCTGCGTCCGAAGCGGAAATGCAGAGCGAGGTCCAGAATCACCACGGCCACGCCAATAGCCATCACAAACCCGCCAACGGACGACAGCAGATTGAGCCAGTCCCAGCCCAGACCCACCTCATAGGTATAGACCCGACGCGGCATGCCCAGCAGGCCGGTCATGTGCATCAGCAGAAAGGTCATATTGAAGCCGATAAAGAACAGCCAGAATCCCCAGCGGCCCATCTTGTCCGATGGCATACGGCCGGATACATGGGGCAGCCAGTAGTAAAGCCCGGCCACCAGCGGGAACAACATGCCGCCCACCAGCACGTAATGCATATGGGCAACCACGAAGTGGGTGTCATGGACCTGCCAGTTAAAGGGCACCAGCGCGAGCATCACACCGGTCAGCCCGCCACAGACGAAAACGATCAGGAACCCTACTATCCACAGCATCGGCAGGTGAAAACGCACCTTGCCTGCCCACAGGGTCGCCAGCCAGACGAAGATCTGGATTGCCGTGGGAATGGCCACCAGCATACTGGCCACCGAAAAAAACGCCTGCGCCATCTGCGGAATACCCACGGTAAACATGTGGTGCACCCACAGACCGAAGCTGACAAAGCCCATCATGATGATGGCCAGCACCACCCACCGGTAGCCGACGATGGGGCGGCCGGCGAAGACCGGAATCAGTGTGGAGACGATGCCGGCAGCCGGCAGGAAGATGATGTACACCTCGGGGTGGCCAAACAGCCAGAACAGGTGCTGCCAGAGCAGCGGATCGCCACCCCCTTCCACGGCGAAGAACACCCAGCCGGCGGCCCGTTCCAGCTCGAGCAGGATGCTGCCAAGAATCAGCGGCGGAAAGCCGAAAATGATCATCAGGGCCATGGCGAGGATATACCAGGCGAACAGGGGCATCCGCTGCAGGCTCATGCCCGGAGCCCGGGACCGGAGAATGGACACCACCAGCTCGACCCCGGCGGAGATGGCAGAGATTTCCACGAAGGTGACGCCCAGCAGCCAGAAGTCCGACCCCGGTCCCGGCGAGAATTCGCTGCTGCTCAACGGCGTATACATAAACCAGCCGGCATTCGGGGCGATTTGCAGAAACAGGCTGGACAGGATGATCAGGCCGCCGAACAGGTAACAGAAGTAGCCCAGCGCACTGAGCCGGGGATACAGCAGATCCCGCGCTCCGATCATCTTGGGAATCAGGTACATGGCCGCCCCTTCCAGCACCGGGATGGCGAACAGGAACATCATCACCGTGCCGTGCATGGTGAAGAACTGGTTGTACATCTCGGCGTCGATGATGTCCTGTTCCGGCAACGCAAGCTGGGTGCGGATCAGCATCGCCAGCAGGCCGCCGATCAGGAAGAAGATCAGCCCGGTAACCACAAAGCGAAGGCCGACGGTGGTGTGGTTGACCGCAGACAGCGCCCCCCACCCGGGCAGGTTGCCCCA
>CAYMQO010000049.1:5333-6741 GCA_964392405.1 uncultured Marinobacter sp. | reverse complement strand
GGCACCCAGAACGAGTGCACTACATCTTCACTGGTCAGGTGGAGGTCCACAGGAGTATTGGCCGGAATGTGAATTTCATCGGTAAGTGCGATATCCGTACCCGGATAGCTCACTCGCCACTGCCACTGGCGGGCAGTCACATCAATACGCAGCGGTTCGCCCCCCGGCACTGGCAGGGGCAGCATGCGTTGCCCCAACGGAATCCCAAAGGCGAGAATCAGCACCACCGACACCATGGGCAGCACGAGGCCGCCGCCGATGATCCACCGCTTGCCGATACGCCCCGCATCCGCCTCAGTCCGGGCCGGACCCCGGCGCATGGCAATGAACCAGAGCAGATACACCAGCAGCATGATGGTGCCCAGCAGCCCGAACATACCCCACCACAGCCAGGCCGCTGAGCGGGCACTTTCGCCGGCAGGGTCCAGTGCCGAGTAGGGGCCGGTGCAGCCGGCCAGCAACACCGCAGTGGCAATCGGGCCTGTTTTTGCTACCGTTTGATAACACCAACCACGATCACGGAAGAAGCGGGAGCTCCCATGGGCGTTGCACCGATCCGAAGCCGCATGGCCATTTTTGGCCACCCCATTCACCCCATGCTGATCCACTTTCCGGTTGCGGCCCTGCTCGGGCTGATCTGTACCGATATCGGCTACGCCCTCACCGGCGACAGCTTCTGGGCCCGGGCCGGTACCTGGCTGGCGGCCATCGGCGTGTTTGGCGGCTGGTTTTCCGGTCTTATCGGCGTACTGGATCTGGTACTGGTCAAGGCCATCCGCCGGCTGGTGATCGCCTGGTGTCATGGCATCATGGCCGTCATGCTGCTGTCTCTGGCGACACTCAACTGGCTGCTCAGGCTGGGGGACGCCCAGGCCCTGATCATTCCCTGGGGGCTGTACGTGAGCCTGGTCAGCGGTGTGATGATCAGCATTACCAGTTTTCTGGGGGGCCAGATGGTGTACGACCACGCCGTAGGTGTCGCAGCGGACAAAAGTGTCGAACGGGCCCGGCGGGACCAGCAGATCCGTCAGATCGAGAAGAAGCGGCTGGTGGACTGATCGATTCACAGCCAGTCCTCCAGCGGCGGTTTTGCCAGCACCAGCCAGAGAATGATCAGCACCAGAATGGCCAAACCGGTAATCAGCAGCGCGCTCCAGAAGGTTGATGAGACTTCCGGATTGGTTTCTCCCCGTACGATCAGCACCCCAACCAGGGTGTGCAGAACAACCAACAGACTGACTGCCGTCAGCTTGGCGATCAGCCAGGGCTTGAAGTTGATATCGATAACAAACACCGCGGTGCCGGCAAAGATCGCAATTAACGCGGCGGGGGTCGCAATCCGGGTGAACACCACCCGGGTCAGGGAATCATAGGGACTGGGCCGTTCTTCCAGGGAATGCCCGCTGCC